>MHEL01000036.1:648-3962 GCA_001803815.1 Nitrospirae bacterium RBG_19FT_COMBO_42_15
AGGGCGTCTGTGCAGTTGAACACACTCCTTGACCAAAGATATCAACAGCAGTATATTGTAAAAAGGGGCGGTGACGGAAGGGGCAAGAACCAGTATGGCGGGAACAGCCCTGATTTAATCATTAATGTGCCTGCAGGGACAATTGTCAAGGACATTCAGACAAATGAAGTAATTGCTGATTTAACAGAGGACGGCCAGCAGGTAATCGCTGCTAAAGGAGGCAGGGGCGGCAAAGGCAATGCCTTTTTTAAGACAGCGGTAAGGCAGGCCCCGAAATTTGCCCAGCCCGGCGAAGAGGGAGGAGAAAAGGAGCTGATGCTTGAATTAAAGCTTCTTGCTGATGTCGGCATTGTCGGGCTTCCGAATGCAGGTAAGTCAACCTTTATTTCTGTTGTTTCAGAGGCAAGGCCAAAGATTGCAAGCTATCCTTTCACAACCATTGTGCCGCATCTTGGTGTTGTGAAGCTCGGAGAGTACAGGAGCTTTGTTATTGCGGATATTCCCGGACTTATTGAAGGCGCGCACAAGGGAAGGGGTTTGGGTTTTCAGTTCCTAAGGCATATAGAGAGGACTTCCCTGCTTCTGCATTTAGTGGATATATCCTTTGAAACGCCGAGAGACCCTATTAAAAATTTTGAGACCATTAATTCAGAATTAGAAAAGTATAACCCTGAGCTTATGAAAAAGCCGATGGTAGTTGCAGGGAATAAGATGGATATAGCAGAATCAGATGAAAAATTAAAACAGTTGAAGGATTACTGCAAGAAAAAGAAGCTGCCGTTTTTCCCTATTTCAGCAGCAACTAAAAAGGGTGTTGATGAATTGATTAAATATCTTTCAAAAGAGGTTGTGAAGCAAAAAACAAAAAAGACAAAGAAGGATGAATAGAAAAGAGATTATAAAAAAGACAAGGCGTATTGTAATAAAGATTGGCAGCGCTGTTCTTGCAGGAGAGGGATATGACGGTGTAGATGAGTCTATCTTTTCCCGTCTTGCAAAGGATGTTTTATGCATAAAGGACAAGAGGGAGATAGTAGTCGTCTCCTCTGGCGCAATTGCCATTGGTATGAAAAGGCTCGGCTTAAAAGAAAAGGTAAAGAGCATCCCTGAAAAACAGGCAGTTGCTGCGATCGGACAGGGGAGTCTTATGGCAATTTATGAAAAGGTGTTCAGCCCGTTAAAAATAAGGGTTGCGCAGGTTCTGCTTACGCATGATGATTTATCAGACAGGCACAGGTTTTTAAATGCAAAGAATACATTGCAGACCTTATTAGAATACAATGCTATACCTATAATAAATGAGAATGACACTGTTGCTGTTGATGAGATAAAATTCGGCGACAATGATAATCTTTCCGCACTGGTTACAAACCTTGTTGAGGCGGATTTATTGGTAATATTAACGGACATCAACGGACTTTATAACAAGGACCCGAAGATAAATAAGGATGCAGAGCTTATCCCTGTTGTTGATGATATAGACAAATTTATGTCTGCTGCTGGCAGGACTTCGGGAATCTATGGCACAGGCGGGATGCAGACAAAGCTTGACGCAGCAAAAAAGGCAGCGCACTTTGGCGTGCCGACCATTGTTGCAAATGGACGGGAAAGGAATATATTAAAGAAGATATTTTCCGGCGATGATATTGGGACGCTCTTTTTGCCAATGGAGGAGAGGCTGACAAGCAGAAAGCACTGGCTTGCATTTTCCACAAGGTCTGCAGGAAGCCTGATATTAGACGATGGCGCAAAGAATGCACTGTTAAAAAAGGGGAAGAGCCTGCTATCATCAGGCATAACAGGCATTGAAGGAAATTTTGATTCAGGCGATGCTGTAAGCTGCATCAGTTCAAGTGGCAAGGAGTTTGCCAGAGGGATTGTAAATTACAGCTCTGAGGAGATAAAAAGGATAAAGGGTTTAAAGACAACAGAAATAGAAAAGGCGCTTGGATATAAATATTTTGACGAGGTGATACACAGGGATAATCTGGTAATAAAGTAATATAGAAATATTTAATGCTTTATTTTTGCCATTCAGAGCGAAGCGAAGGAATCTCGTTCTGAGATTGCTTCGGGACTTCATCCCTCGCAATGACAAATAAAGTGTGAGGAGTTTCCTATGACCATAAAATCTGCCATGTTAAAGTTAGCACAGGATGCAAAAGAGGCGTCCCACAAACTTGCAAGGCTTAACAGCAATGTAAAGAACAGCGCCCTTATTCGGATGGCTGATGAGCTTATTAAGCAGGCGGATGTGCTAAAAGAGGCAAACAAAAAAGACCTTCTGGATGCAAAGGGGAAGGGTCTGAGTTCTGCAATGATAGACAGGCTCACCTTAAGCGATAAGGTAATAAAAGGCATGGCAGACGGATTGAGAGAGGTTGCAGCTCTTACTGACCCTGTTGGAGAGATATTGCGCATGTGGAGGAGGCCGAACGGTCTACTTGTTGGAAAGATGCGAATACCCCTCGGCGTTATAGGCATAATCTATGAGTCAAGACCGAATGTAACAGCAGATGCAGCAGGGCTCTGCATGAAATCAGGGAATGCAGTGATATTGCGCGGAGGCTCTGAGGCAATAAACTCAAATATGGCCATCTGCAAGATTTTAAAAGAGGCAGGCGCAAAGGAGGGGATCCCTGAGGCTGCTATCCAGCTTATACCGACAACTGACAGGGAGGCAGTGCTGGAGATGCTGAAATTAGAAGAATATATTGACCTGATTATACCAAGGGGCGGTGAGAGCCTCATACGCTCTGTTGTTGAAAATTCCAAGATACCAGTGATAAAGCATTACAAAGGCGTGTGCCATGTATTTGTTGACAGGTCAGCAGATTTGAAGATGGCAGAGGAGATATGTTTTAATGCAAAGGTGCAGAGGCCCGGCGTATGCAATGCAATGGAGACGCTGCTTGTGCACAAGGCTGTTGCAGAGGAATTTCTGCCGTCAATGGGAAAGAGGTTCAGCGATGCAGGTGTTGAACTGAGGGGCTGTAAGGAGACCCAAAGGATTCTATCCTATGCAAAGCCTGCGACAGAAGATGACTGGTATGCAGAATATCTTGACCTGATACTATCTGTAAAGGTGGTTAATACCTTTAATGAGGCAATCAGCCATATTACGAAATACGGCTCTCTGCATACAGAATCCATAATCACAAGGGACTACAACAATGCCCAGAGGTTTTTAAGAGAGGTGAATTCATCCACTGTGCTTATAAATGCCTCAACAAGGTTTTCTGACGGTTTCCAGCTCGGCCTTGGCGCAGAGATAGGCATATCAACTACAAAGATACATGCATTCGGCCCAATGG
>MHEL01000036.1:3984-4179 GCA_001803815.1 Nitrospirae bacterium RBG_19FT_COMBO_42_15
AAAGTTTATTGTCTATGGAGACGGCCAGATAAGGACATGAGGCGGTATTCCATAAATAATTTACCGTTCTGTCATTCCGAGCGAAGCGAAGGAATCTCGTTTTGAGATTGCTTCGGGACTAAAGCCCCTCGCAATGACATTTTTGGAAAACAATCTAATGCGCATTGGCATATTAGGCGGCACATTCAATCCCAT
>MHEL01000036.1:4269-6097 GCA_001803815.1 Nitrospirae bacterium RBG_19FT_COMBO_42_15
TAAAAACGAGAAGGGTATAATAGATGTGCAGCACCGTGTGGCGATGGTGAGGCTTGCAATAGCAGGCAATCCAAAATTTGAGCTTTCTACTATTGAGATAGAAAGAAAGGGCGTCTCCTATACAATAGATACATTAAGGGAGATGGAAAGGGTTTACGGCAAAGGCGCCGAGCTTTTTTTTATAACAGGGATTGATGCATTCCTTGATATTAAAACATGGAAAGAGGCAGATACCCTTATCTCTGATTACAGCTTTGTTGTAATACCAAGGACATCCTTCAATTATATGGACCTGAAAAAGGTTTCCATGCTTAATCTTTCTGAAAGGGAGTTGTCCGCCATAGGCAAAGGCGCCGCGCGACTTTTGGAATTGCCTATGAGCGGCAAGGGGCGGCTCTATCTTTTAAATATTCCGGCTGTTGATATTTCGTCAAAGGATATTAGAAATCGCATAATGTCCGGAGAAAAGTTTAAATACCTCTTGCCTGAATCAGTGGAATTGTATATAATAAAAAATAAATTATATGGTTATCACTAAAATAGCGGAGGAGAAGAGACAATAGACTCAAAAAAGAAGGCTATGTTGTGCGCCAAGGCCGCTTCTGACAAGAAGGCCGAGGACATAATAATCCTTGATGTAAGAAAAATCAGTTCAATTGCAGACTACTTTATAATCTGCACCGCAGCATCTACCCGGCAAATAAAGGCAGTTTATGAAAATATAGACAAGGCCGTTTCTGCTGCAGGCGAGAGCCCGTATCATATTGAGGGCACGGATAGCAGCCAGTGGGTTCTTGTTGACTGCTTTGATGTTGTTATCCATATATTTAACGAAGAGTCAAGGAATTATTATTCCTTAGAGCGGCTCTGGGGCGATGCGCCCCGCGTCACTGGCAGGTTAAAATAAAAAATGATTCGTTTTTATTTTCTTATTCTAATCATTATCCTTGTTGTAGGCTATGTATATTTTGACTCCATAAATCCAGGAAGCGTTAACCTGAATTTTTCAAAAGAGTCTTCTTACAGCTTAAGGATAGCTACATTAATCCTCCTTTCTATTTCTACAGGCGCTTTAATAGCCATCGTGCTTGCCTTTATAAAGGATGCAAAGGATATACTTGTAAACTGGAAGGCAAACAGACAGCATAAAAAAGAGGTAAAAATACAGGAATATTACACAAAGGCGGTAAGCTCCCTGCTTTCCAAAAAAAATCAGCAGGCAGTGCCGTATCTGCAAAAGATCCTGTTTAATAACCCAAACCATATAAACTCACTTATACACCTTGGCGATATATACCGCTTAGAAAAGAATTATTCAGAGGCAGTGCACTATCACCAGAGGGCAAGAAGCCTTGATGAGAATAATATAGAGGTCCTCTTTGCGCTTGCAAAGGACTATGAAGCGGCAAAGAAATATGATGAGGCAATAAAGACTCTAAATTCAATATTGCAGATTGACAATACGAATGTTGCCGCGCTCCTGCAGGCAAGGGAGATATTTCAGAAAATGGGAAGATGGGAAGATGCTTACGGTATGGCAGTACAGGTGTTAAAAGGGCCGCTGTCAGAAGAGGAAAAAGAGTCTGAAAGAAAGAGGCTCCTTGGCCTCAAGTATGAACTTGGCAAGTCACTGGCAGCGTCAAAAAATCTTGACAGGGCGGAAAAGATTTTTAAGAGCATTATTAAGCTTGATAAAAACTTTATCCCTGCATATATCGGGCTCTGCGATATCCTTGTTGAGACAGGCGAAAAAAAGGATGCTATTGAGATGTTAGAAAGGGCTTATGAAGCAGCAAAGTCTGTAGTCATTCTTCACAAATTAGAAGAG
>MHEL01000037.1:0-4351 GCA_001803815.1 Nitrospirae bacterium RBG_19FT_COMBO_42_15
GCCTTTGACAGGAAGAAGATGGGGAAGGCAGTAAGTTATTATAAAAAGGCATTAAAGGTTGATCCTGCATTTAAGCCTGCATACATTGGAATAGGCATTGTATATGAGGCGCAGGAAAAATATAAAGATGCAATTAAAGAGTATAGAAGGCTCTTAGACGAAGTTGATATGCACGACAGGGAGGCGAGGGGCAGGCTGATACAGCTTTATTTGCAGCAGAATGATTTTAATAATGCATTAATTGAATTAGAAAAGGTATTAGAATTTGACCCGAATAATCCTGATGCGCATCTTAGGATAGGACTTATATATGTTGAACAGAAGAGGTATAAAGAGGCAGCAGATCAGTTTGTTAGGGTCCTGATGGCAAAGCCTGATGATGCAAAGGTCAGATATTATCTCGGCACAATATATGAAGAGATAAAGGAGTATGACAAGGCTGCTGTTGAATATAAAAAGGTTATCGAATTAGACCCAAAAAACATAGAAGCAATAGTACGGCTTGGCTACCTTAGCACCAGAGAAGGAAAACATGAAGACGCCCTCAGCTATTTCAAGAAGGCGCTTGAATATAATCCTGCTAAAGCAGATATTTTTCTGTTTGTAGGCGTTACCTATATTCAGCTTGAGAAATATAATGATGCAATAGATATATTGCAAAAAGGCTTATCAATTGATACAAAACTTGACGAGCTTCATTTCAACCTTGGCGTTGCATACGATAAGTTAAACAAAAAAGATGAGTGCATCTCAGAGATGAAGGAGACAATTAAGCTGAACCCAAAACATGCAAATGCGCTTAATTATCTCGGCTATACTTATGCAGAAAAGGGGATCAATCTCAATGAGGCAATATCCTTAATAAAGAGGGCGCTTGAAATAAAGCCGAATGACGGCTATTTTTTAGACAGCCTTGCATGGGCTTATTTTCAAAAAGGCTGGATAGATGATGCGTTGGAGATACTTGAAAAGGCAATTACAATAGCCGTAGACGACCCTGTTATGTATGAACACCTTGGAGACATATATCTTAAAAAATTAAGGAAAAATGATGCAAGAGAGGCATGGCTGAAATCCCTTGAGATAGACCCAAAGAACGACAAGCTAAAGGCAAAATACAAAGAGTCAAGCTTTGGCGACCCTGATAAAGAGGAGCGGATTAAGTCAAAGATGAAGCAATTGGAGGAGAAGGAAAAGAAGAAGAAGGGTGACACAGAAGGTAAAGGAGTAGGGGCGAACGGCCGTTCGCCCCTACTGAGCGCCTATCAAGTAAAAGATGGGGATACATTAGAGTCTATTGCTGCAAAGAATGAGGTTTACGGAGACCCAGCCAAATGGAAGCTTTTATATGAAGGCAACCGCTCGCAGATAAGGGACCCAAAGATACTCCACCCCGGCCAGATACTATATATACCACGCGGTGAGGCAGGGCAGGAGAAGAAGGAGTAGAGAGTATGGAGCATAGAGCACGGAGCATGGGGGAGATTTGACAGGAAAAGAAGGAATAAGGAGGCAATGACTATGAATACTCTGACAATCCAAAAAAAATACACCTATAATGACTATCTCAATATAGATGATGAAAAGCGGTATGAAGTTATGAAAGGAGAGCTTATAATGGTTCCAGCGCCTTTTACAATTCACCAAAAAGCCCAGATAAATTTGGCGGTTATCTTAAGTAATTTTGTAAGAGAAAAAAAACTCGGTAAGATTTTGGTTGCTCCCACCGATGTTGTCCTTGCAGAGGATATTGTTGTCCAGCCTGATATACTCTATATTAGCAATAATAGGCTGGATATTATCAAAGAGGCTGCGATTATGGGAAGCCCTGATTTAGTCATTGAGATTGTCTCCCCATCTTCAGCATCTTATGACACAATAGAGAAGCGGGAGATTTATGAGAAATACGGTGTGAAGGAATACTGGCTTGTTTTTCCGCAGGAAAAGGCTGTAGAGGTATTGACTATAGAAAAAGGCATATATAAAGAGTTCTGTAAGGCAAGAAAGACAGGCATTGCAAAATCAAAAAGCATTGAAGGTTTAACAGTTGATATAAAGGAGATATTTGAGGGGTAAAGGTCTTGCTGCGGGTTCAGGTTTGCAACCTGAACCCGCCAAAAGATTTAATGTATAATAAGAAAATAAAAGAGGTGAGATAAATGGGCAATATAGAAACTATTGAAAGGTTATCAAAAAAATATGCAATGTCTTCAGAGGAGTTTATTAAACTCGGCTCTACCCTCGCCATGAAAGACAAAAAAAGAAATCTCCAGATTGAAAGGATTGAGATTCTCGCAAGGCATGAAGTTAACACTGTAGAAGAATTAGAGAGCAAAATTAAAGAAGGGGCGATTTCTGAACATCCTGCATGGGAAGACCTGATTGAGCTAAAAAACATTGAAGCTGAGATAAGGGAAATAGAGAGTGATATTAGAACTCTACAGGCTGCTTAAAGAGATAGCCGAGAATGAATATAAGGAAATAATAGAGGACACAGGAGTAATCTTTAGTTATTCTGGCAGGGCAAGAAAACTAAGAATAAAACTCATAGATGCCACATTTATAGATATATGGTATTCTCTTGAAGGGGAATATTCCTTTCACTGGGAGCAAACTTCAAGAGGAATGATTTATAGGCATGACAATGCTCCGGATAAGTAGGGTAGGGTGGGCTGCGCCCACCAAATAATAATGGCAGATGAAACGGTGGGCACAGTCCACCCTACTGAGAGCGAGGAGGTGATAATATGGGCAGTATTAAGGAAAAGATAAAAATAGAAGTTGAAAAAATACCTGAAGATAAAATTGCAGAACTATATAATATTATTCATTCCTTTAGAATAAATATTGCAAGTAAAAGGGGAGAAGCTAAAGGTAACCGTGACACTGCATTGAAGTTTTTTGGTATTTGGAAAGACATGTCACCTGAAGAAGCAGGGGCGCTGGAGGAAATTCAATTAAGGCGTAAAAGGACATTTAGAGAAAGGATATTGTGAATAAGTATCTCTTAGATACAAATATTATTTCATTTTATCTTAAAGGTAATGAGGGGCTCAAAGAAAAGGTCTCATGCAAACAATTTTATATTATAAAAAAAATAGTTTAAAATATCTGAGTAAAATAGAGAAGTATGCCATAAAACAGTTTGTAAAGCTCATAAAAACTGCTTTAGGTGAAAATCTAATAGATATTGAGATATTTGGTTCAAAAGTAAGAGGAGATTTTACTCAGGAGTCGGATATAGACATACTTATTATTGTTAAGGATAGGACACTTGATGTTATGGACAAGGTTGGTGATATTGCATCAGAACTGATATTTAAATATAATCTTCCTCTTTCTCCAGTTGTTTTTAGTGAGTACGAGTATAAGATAAATACAGATATGTTATCGCCATTTACACTAAATGTTAAGGCAGAAGGGGTTAAATTATAGTGACAGATGCCAGAGATAAAGGAGCATTGGTTTCATATCGTCTGGAAAGCGCCAAGGAAAAACTCAAGGCTGCCATTGATCTTTTTGAAAATGGAGATTATAAGGATTCTGTGAGTAGATCATATTATGCTATTTTTACTGCTGCAAGGGCATTCTTGGCGACAAAACAACTTGACAGCACAAAGCATTCCGGCGTAATCTCTCTTTTTAACCAGCATTTTGTGAAGACTAAAATTATTTCAAAAGAAACAGCTAAATTAATGGGGAAGGCAAAGCTTTACAGAGAACAAGCAGATTATGGGGATTTTTTTGTTGTTTCCAAAGAGGAGGCCGAAGCACAAATTCAATCAGCAAGAAAATTTATTGGAGAGATTGAAGGCATTACCAAGGAGATAGACTTTTGATAGATAGCTGTCTTTGTAACTGAAAATAATTAATAAAGAATGACTGCCAAAAATTGTCAGTAGGGTAGGGTGGGCTGCGCCCACCAAATAATAATGGCAGATAAAACGGTGGGCAAAACCCAGATGGTGGGCGCAGCCCACCCTACTGCCAAAAATTGTCAGTTTTAGGGGCAAAGATTGTAGGAAAATAGATAGATAGGGACACGCCATGGCATGTCCCTACGATATAACATATTGTTTTATAAAGGAAGTTTCTTTCAGTGCCTTTCACCACCTTCTGGCATGGAAAGTGCAATATAATTAATCGTAAGGGCGAACGGCTGTTCGCCCCTACATTAACAATGCCAAAAAGAAAACAGCTCCAGGAGGAGGTGAAGCAAGAAGGGGCAAAAAAAAATAATAAGATTACACCGATTAATCTGTGTAATCTGTGGTTACAATCTGTGTAATCTGTGTTTTAGTAGGGTAGGGTGGGCTGCGCCCACCAAATGATAATGGCAGATAAAACGGTG
>MHEL01000037.1:4360-8304 GCA_001803815.1 Nitrospirae bacterium RBG_19FT_COMBO_42_15
ATCTGTGTAATCATAATTAATCAAAGGAGGATTTTAAGATGTTAAAAAATTTAAGGAACAAAAAAGGTTTTACATTAATTGAATTGATGATAGTTGTCGCCATCCTCGGCATTCTGGCTGCGGTGGCAATTCCGATGTATATTAACTATCAGAACAGGGCAAGGATGGCGGAGGCGCCTGTTAGTATTGATGCAATAAAGAAAGGCGTAATATCAAATCTGCCTCGGACTCTCGCTACTACAGGTTTTTTTGCTGGAAAACTAGCTAATGAATATCCTGTGCTTGCTGTAGCACCTGCGGGAGTTTTAGGTGCAACAACACTGCCATGGGATCTTTTAACACTTGCTGCTGGAAACAGTGTTGGATATGCAGCCGCTGTTAGCTGGAATCCTACTGGAAACGCAACATTTGCTAGGTATGCTGTAGCTGCTGCTGTTCCTGCAGCCGGTTGCACCATAGGAGCAGAAACAGATATAGATGTAGATGCTAATGAACATGGTTATGCATTATCAGTAGGTAGCGCCGTTTATGTTGGAGAACCTGTAACAGTTGTGAATGCTCTTCCTGCGCCTATAGCGCAAAATGTATTGAATGAGAGCGGCGGAGCATTTTAAGACTTAGCTTAATAGTTGGGTTCAGCTTAAATCTGCCTATAGGGGGAAAATCCCTATAGGCAGATTAGTTGTTACTTAAGTAGTAGGGTGGGCTGCGCCCACCAGATAATAATGGCAGATGAAACGGTGGGCACAGCCCACCCTACTAAATAACGTCGTCATGCCCGAATGTTTCTATCGGGCATCCAGAGTATTCGTGATGGATTCCCGCTTAATGCCTGCGGGAATGACAGTATAAGGAGGGCAGAGGGATGAGGGAAAAAGGGTTTACATTAATTGAATTGATGGTAGTTGTTGCTATTCTTGCCATACTTGCTGCTGTTGCAATACCTGTTTATATGAATTATGTTTACCGTGCAAGGATGGCAGAGGCAACTACTAATATAAGTGGCATAAGGACGCTGCAAGAGAGCTTGTTTGCAGAAAATAATATATATAGCTTTCCCGGAGGAGTTGCTCCAAATAACTGCTGTGCTCAAGCCCCTGGAGGAGCGCCTACATCCGCAACACGGCCATGGGTAGCAGCAAATTTATTAAGCTGGAATCCGTTAGGTTTTGCGCCAACAGGCAGCGCTACATTTTATACTTATGCTGTAAATTCTGCCTCTGCAGGAGCTACCAGTTTAACTATAGGAGCTCAAGGCGATTTAGATGCTGATACAAATATCCATGTCTTTGCCATGGCAATTGGCACAACCGGCCCGGACCCAACTGGTTTTGGCGCTAATAATATAACCCCTGTTAATATTGGCGTGATTGAAGAAGGCGGGGGAGTCTGGTAAAAAAATTTTGATTACACAGGTTTAAGGAAAATCAAAGATTAAATATCAAAAATCAAAATTAGAAAGCAAAAATACAAATCATAAAGAGAGGCTGGATTCCTGCTAAAAACATGCAGGAATGACATACTTCCAAATACTGTCATTCCCGCAGGGCTTCTGGGCGGGAATCTATGGTTCGACAGGCTCACCATGCATCCTGTGCTTGTCGAAGGACTGGATTCCTGCTAAACTTGTCCTCGGAACGCCTCTATCGGGGAAACACGCAGGAATGACAAGGGCGAACTCAGGTGTTCGCTTTTTTTATTTTATCTGTTTTACCCTTGCCAATTTAAGTAGGGTGGGCTGCGCCCACCAATTAATAATGGCAAATGAAACGGTGGGTAAAACTTAGATGGTGGGCACAGCCCACCCTACTGTTTTTTTCTCCTTGATAATCCACAAAAAATTGATATAATCAAATAAGATTACTTATGGACATCATTCATTTAATAATCTTATCAGATGAAAAGGTGGGCGCAGCCCACCCTACAAAGTCTGAAAAGTTAGCAGGAGATATCAAAGATGAGTAAGTTAAAGGAAATTGAAGAATCTATTTCCAAGTTGCCCCAAGATGATATTGCTGTTTTACGTGAATGGTTTGATGAGTTTGACGCTAAGAAGTGGGATGAGCAGTTCGAAAATGACGCTAAATCGGGAAAATTGGATGCGTTGGCAAGAGAGGCGGTTGAAGACTATCGCGCTAAAAAGAGTAGGGTGGGCTGCGCCCACCAAATAATAAAAGGTAGGTATGTCTAATTACCGTAGAGCAAGGGAAGGCAATACATACTTTTTTACTCTAATAACATACCAAAGACAACCTATCCTCTGTTTAGAACAATGTAGACCGACTTTAAGGGAGGTAATAAAAGAAGTTCAATTTGAACACCCTTTTGAGATAAAAGCGTGGGTGTTGCTGCCAGATCACCTGCACTGTATATGGGAATTACCCGAAGGTGATTTTAATTATTCTATGAGATGGGGATTAATTAAGAAAGAATTTACAAAGAGAATAAGATTATCATATGAAATGGTGGGCACAGCCCACCCTACGGAATCAAGAAAGAAGCACAGAGAAGGCACAGTATGGCAGAGGCGCTTCTGGGAACATCAGATAAGAAATGAAAGAGACATTGCTGTTCATTGTGATTATATCCATTACAATCCTGTAAAGCATGGATTAGTCGGGTCGCCTAAAGATTGGCTGTATTCAACATTCCATAGATATGTAAAAAAGGGTGCATATCCAATGGAATGGGGAACGAGCAAAATAGATTTTCCAGAAGAAATCGGTGGAGAATAATTTTATATATGGTGGGCACAGCCCACCCTACTAATTTAATTATGAGTTATAAAAAGTTCTTATTATACATAACATCACCAATTATAATGATTGTCTGCCTTTTTTTTGCTATTTCTATCCAAAAACAGATAGATACTCAAAAAACCCTCCACAAAAAAGAAGGCATAGATATCATAGTCCCTTCAGGCCAATATATGAAGATTGCCGTGCTTGGCTATAATAATGTTATTGCTGACCTTTATTATCTTAAGGCGCATCAGTATGTCGGCACACAAGAAGTGCGCAAGGCGGATTTTCCTCAGCTTTATCCAATAATAGATTTGGTAACAGATCTTGACCCGAAATTTCTCTCCCCGTATCTTTTTGGAGGACTTGCCCTTTCATTACAAGGTTTGCATGTGGATGAGAGTATATTAATACTGAAAAAGGCGTATAAAATGGACCCAAATGTCTGGCAGACAGCGTTTTATCTTGGCTTCAATTATTTTTTTTATTTACAAGAATATGAGACTGCTGCGAAGTATATCTCTAAGGCGGCATCGCAGCCTGGCGCTCCAGATTATTTTGGCCCTCTTGTTGCAAGTCTTTATGCTGAGTCAAAAAAAGCAGATATGGCAATAGATTTCCTTAAAGAACTCAGAGAAACAACAAAGGATGAGGATGCAAAAAAGGATATTGATGCGAGGATAATACTGGCAGAGGTTACAAGGGATGCGCAGTTTTTAGAGGATGCAATAGAGAGATTTAAAAAGAAGTATAATAAAATGCCTAACACTCTTGATGATTTGACAAAAAAAGGTATAATAGATAATATTCCCATTGAGCCGAATGGGGGATACTATTTTATAGATTTAAAAACAGGCGAAGTGAAAAGCAGCAAAGTAGAAGAGAGATTAAAGATGCGGGCCTTTTATCTTTCTCCTGAAATTCAAAAGAAAGTTGAGCAAATAAAGAAGAACAGGGCGATGATTGGAGAATAAAAAGGGGTCAAGGGTCATGGGTCATGGGTCAAAAAAAAAGGTCATGGGGCAAGGGTCAAGTGGCAAAAAGATAGGTGCAGGGGGCAAAGGGACATGGAAAATGAAGCAAAGGGTTTTAGGCAATTAACAGTTTGGCAAAAGGCGTATGAGTTAACATTAGAAATTTATAGATTGACAAAAGCATTTCCAAAACAAGAAGTGTACGCGCTAACATCACAATTACAACGAG
>MHEL01000037.1:8322-15843 GCA_001803815.1 Nitrospirae bacterium RBG_19FT_COMBO_42_15
CAAATATTGCCGAGGGATATGAGAGAAACCACAGAAAGGAATATTTACAGTTTTTATTTATTGCAAAAGGGTCATTGGGTGAGGTTGAAACCTATTTATTATTGGCAAAAGACCTTGGATATTTATTTAATAGTAATTATTTAGCTATTGACGAAAAAAGAAAGGATACATCAAGGCTCTTGCAAGGGCTTATTAAGTCTTTAACTTGACCTATGATATTGGTTTTCGTGACCCATGACCCTTGCCCCTTGACCCTATTGAGTATGGAGAATCTATGATAATTACTGAGCATTTACAAAAAATCTTTAAGGTTGGTTTTTGGGGTAAGAAATTTCTTGCCCTGAATGATATTAATCTTGAGGTAAAAGAGGGAGAGGTCTTTGGCTTTCTTGGGCCGAATGGCGCTGGAAAGACAACAACAATAAAAATACTTATGGGATTAATATACCCAACATCCGGCAGGTTCTTTTTAATGGGCAAAGAAGGTAATAGTAATTCTGTAAAAATGAATATAGGCTTTCTTCCTGAAAATCCATTTTTCTATGAATATTTAAGCGGCATGGAGTTTCTAAATTTAGTCGGCCAGTTATACGGCCTGAACAGGGATGAAAGAAGAAAAAGGATTGATGAGCTAATCAGCCTTGTTGGCTTAAAAGGCGCTGAGGATTTGCAGCTTCGTAAATATTCTAAGGGAATGGGGCAAAGAATCGGCATTGCACAGGCTATTATGAATAATCCAAGACTTGTTATTTTAGATGAACCGATGTCTGGCCTTGACCCGATTGGAAGAAAAGAGATAAGGGATATAATCTTAAAATTAAAAGAGGAAGGGAAGACTATCTTTTTTTCAACCCATATCCTTCCAGATGTTGAGATGATCTGCGACAGGGTTGGGATTGTTGTAAAAGGAAGGCTAAAGGCAATAGGCAAGCTTGAAGAGCTTGTGGGAGATACCCTTCATTCAGTAGAGATTACTGCAGGCGGGCTTTCAGCAGAGGCGCTAAAAAAGATAGAAAAGGTTTCTGACAAGATTATTAAAAGAGGCAGGAAGGTCCTGATTACAGCAAAGGACAATGAAATATCCGGTAAGATTGTGGCATTGATTCAGAAGTCAAAGGGGGAGTTGGTCTCCCTTGTGCCTCAGAAGAGGTCGTTGGAGGAATATTTTATGGAGAAGGCAGAAGGCGACTAAAAAACTTAATCACATTATGTCATTCCCGCGATGCTTCTGGGCGGGAATCCATAAAATCTGGATGCCTGACAGAAACATTCAGGCATGACAAGAAGGTGGATTCCTGCTAAAAAAACACGCAGGGATGACGGCAAATAAAGGAGAGTAAATGAACCCTATTGAGTACGATATAATTATATTTAAAGAGAATAAAACTTTTATTGCGTACTGCCCTGAATTGGATGTATCAAGCTGTGGAGAAAACATTGAGCAGGCTAAAGAAAATCTTAAGACTACGGTTAGGCTTTTTTTAGAAGAGGCTGAAAAGATGGGAACATTAGAGGAGATACTTGCAAAGACAGGTTAGAGGAATCGGTGAAGAATTTTTATGTTTATATTCTTTGCAGCAAACAAAATGGTACACTCTATACAGGGGTTACATCAGATATTATTAAACGCATTTATGAACATAAAAATAATCTGGTGGAGGGTTTTTCAAAGAAATATAATGTTCACCGTTTAGTTTGGTACGAAATACATGATTCATCAGAAACCGCTATTCAAAGAGAGAAACAGATAAAAAAGTGGAAGAGAGTGTGGAAAATAAGGTTGATTGAAAAGAAAAATAAGGAATGGGAAGATTTGTATTATAAGTTGATTTAAAGACATGGATTCCTGCCAAAGACATGCAGGAATGACGGGAAGGATGCACAGGAATAATATACTTCTACTGATGTCATTCCCGCAATGTTTCTGGGCGGGAATCCAGAAAATTTGGATGCCTGATAAAAACATTCAGGCATGACAAGAAGGTAGATTCCTGCTAAAAACATGCAGGAATGACAAAACTTAAGAATATGAGGTTTAAAATATGAAAGTTCTTGCAATTGCAATAAATACCTTTAAGGAGACAATAAGGGACAAGATATTATATAATCTTCTTTTCTTTGCCCTTCTGATGATTGGAAGCTCATATCTTTTAAGCGAACTGAGCCTGACAGACCATCAAAAAATCATTGTGGATGTCGGTCTTGCTGCTATCTCTATCTTTGGGGTGATGATGGCAATCTTTATTGGCATAGGCCTTGTTTCAAAAGAGATAGAAAAAAAGACTGTATACACTATTATTGCCAAGCCTATCTCAAGGTATCAGTTTTTGCTTGGCAAATATTTCGGCCTTTTGATTACACTTTTGCTAAATGTCTTTATAATGACTATCGGTCAGGTTGTAATGATGTATCTTAATAAGGCGTCCATAAATCTTATCTACTTTCAGGCGGTTTTATTTATATTTATTGAACTGGCATTTATTACTGCCATTGCTATACTCTTTTCAACCTTTACTACCGCTACATTAAGCGCTATTCTCACACTTTTTCTTTTTATCATAGGCCATTTGACTAAATATCTGGAGTTCTTTGTAAAAAAATCAAAAAGTGAATTTATAAAGGGATTTTTCAAGGGGCTATACTATTTCCTGCCAAACTTAGAAAACTTTAATCTAAAAGGTTATGTTACATATAATATCAGCATTGAGCCGTCCTATTTCATTTTTGCTATCCTTTATGGCATCCTGTATATTTCTGCTATACTCATCTTTGCTATTATTATATTCCAGAGAAGGGATTTTAAGTAATCCCTTCCTTGAAGAATTCTCCTTCCTGTGTTATTATTAAAAAATGGTTGAGGTACAACCCATTGAAACTGCAAAAGAGATAGGTCATAAGGCATTAAAAGGAAGCAAATGGGTTTTTCTTTCCTCAGTATTGTCTAAATCCTTCCAGTTTATAACAACTGTAATACTTGCAAGATTGCTACTGCCTGCTGATTTTGGAATCATTGCCATTGCACAGATAATAATCGGCGTTGTGAGCCTATTTCAGGACATGGGTATGACCCAGGCATTAATTCAGAAAAAGGAGAATATTGAAGAGTCTGCTGATACTGTTTTCTTATTTAATATATTCTGGAGCCTGATTTTGTATATCGCAGTTTTTATTGCTGCTCAATATATAGGCGCATTTTTTGGAAATAATGAGGCAGTCACTGTTTTAAGGGTTTTATGTTTATCCTTTTTATTCCAACCCTTTAATATTATCTCAAATGCCCTTATGAAAAAAGAATTTTATTTTAAAAGGCTTTTTAATATAACCTTATGGCCAGCCATATTCTCCAGTCTTGCTTCAATTATTTTAGCTTATTTTGGCTTTGGCGTCTGGGCATTGGTCTTGGGGATATTAACAGGCAATCTTCTAAACGCCGTATTTGCATGGCTGAGCATATCATGGAGGCCTGCATTTAAATTTAATATGGGGATTGTAAAGGATATGCTGAATTTCGGGGGCGCCATTTCAATGCAAAATGTTATAATATGGTTTGAGAATACCTTTGATGATATCCTCGTCGGAAGGTGGCTTGGAACCCCGCTTCTTGGAGTTTATAGATTGGGCTATAATATTGCGATAATACCAGCTTCCCAGATTGCAGGACCGATTAATGATGTTGTGTATTCTACATTTGTGAAGCTTCAGGATAATAAAGCTGATTTAAAACGGTTCTTTTTATATATAATAAAGTATGTCTCTCTGATAACATTTCCAGTAGGCGCTTTTTTATTTACAGCATCAGGGATATTAGTTACAACAGTTTTAGGTGAAAAGTGGAGTGAATCTATACAAGTCATACAGTTTGTCTCAGTATACGGAACAATCGGCTCTATAACCTTTGTAATACCCACATTGTGCAGGGCAGTAGGGAAGCCTGAACTTTTTCTGAGGTATCTGATTATACTTTTATTTGTTACTGTTCCAGTATTTGTATATGCAGTTCCTTATGGATTAAAGGCAATCAGCTTTGTGCATTTTGCAATGGCAATTTTATTTCTGCCATATAATCTATCTATCGGGATGCATCTGCTTGATATCAGAAAATCAGAGATAATGAACGCACTGAGGGCATCTATTATAATATCTATAGTTCTTGGCGTTTTTATTTATATAGCTATTTATCTTCTTCAATTTTCTTATTTAATAAATTTGTTAATCATAGTTATCTCTTCCGCTTTTTTATATGCGGTATTGCTATATTTAATAAGCAAAGATACCTTTGCGGAATTTTTAAAATTTGTAAAAATCTCTCTATCAAAAAAGGTATGAATTAATGAAGGTGGTATTAATATATCCGGGCATCTCAGGCATTGGATTCAACAGCTATGGCAGGGGTATGGAGGAGTCATGGATAAATCACGGCCTCTGCTCCATCAGCGCCTCTGCTAAGAAGGCAGGCTATAGTGTTGAGCTAATTGACTTAAGATGTCTGAAGGACTGGCAGGATTTCAGCGGGATTATAAATGAGAAAAAGCCTGATGTAATTGGGATAACCATGATGAGCGTGGATTATAACCCTGCGATGAAATGCGTTGATATCATAAAAGAGGTAAACAGCAATAGCATTATAGTTCTTGGCGGGCAGCATCCTTCTTTGATGACAAAAGAAGTGTCAGCAAATAAAAAGATAGACTATATAATTACAAGAGAGGGAGAGATAAGTTTTATAGAATTATTAAAGGATATTGAGAAAGGTGCAAAACCTGTCCGTATAATAGAAGGCAAGATGCCTGAACTTGATGCGCTCCCCTTTGCAGACAGGGAATTATTCAGGGATATGGAATATCCATTGCCTGTTGAGGGATTTGAGCCCCCCTTTGTAACAATAATTGCCGGCAGGGGATGTATTTATAACTGCAAGTTCTGCCAGCCGGCAGAGAGGAGCATATTTGGCAAAAAGGTCAGGAGAAGAAGTGTTGATAATGTTATAGAAGAATTAAATATATTAAGAGAAAAGTATAACTTTAAGAGCCTTATGATTCATGATGACTGCATTACTGAGGATAGAAAATGGATGACAGAGTTCTGTGATAAGTACAAGAGAAACGGTTTTTCCCAGCCCTTCGCATGCCAGAGCAGGGCAGATTTTATCTGCTATCACGAGGATATAGTAAAGGTGATGGCTGAAACAGGATTAAAACTCTTTTTTATAGGTCTTGAAAGCGGCAGTCAGAGGGTTCTTAACTTTTTGCGTAAAGGCACAAAGGCAGAGCATAATTATAAGGCTGCTGAGATATGCCATAAATATGGTGTAAAGATATGGGCAAACTATATGTTCGGCATCCCAACAGAGACAAAGGAGGAGGTAATGGATACAGTAAAGATGATTAAAAAGATCAGACCTGATCATTACAGCGCTGCCTTTTATACACCGCATCCCGGAAGCGACCTTTATGATTATTGCATTGAAAATGACCTTTCGCTTATTAAAAGCCATGACAGCTACAGAAGAAATCCGACAGAGGCAAAGATAAAGGGCGTGGATTATGAATTTCTTCATTGGGCAATGCAGGAATCAATGACCGGGCAGAAGCGGTTATTATCATTTATTAAGCACAGGGTAAAGACAATAAAATACTTTCCTTATTACACCCTCCTGTGGTCAAAAAGATGAACCTTGTGAGCACAACAAATATAAGGAAGAGCATTTACTACATTAAAAACTTTGGTTTTAATGCCTTTATAATAAAAGTAAGAAATAAGATTGTGAGTAAGCTCTCAGGGGAGCGGCAATACCAAATATGGATAAAGAAAAATGAACCAAAGGAAATTGATCTTGAAGCACAAAGGCGCATGAGTTTTGCTTATGAACCAAAGATAAGCATAGTTACGCCTGTTTTTAATACCCCTCAGAAAATCTTAATTGAAATGATTGAGTCTGTGATAACTCAGACATATGCTAAATGGGAGCTTTGTATTGCAGATGGAAACAGCAAGGAGCAGCAGATAAAAGAGATATTGAAGGGATACGCTGAAAAAGACAATAAAATTAAGATTAAATTTCTTCAGAAAAATAAGGGTATTGCCGGAAATTCAAACGAGGCTTTATCTGCTTCTACAGGTGATTTTGTAACCTTTTTAGACCATGATGATAAATTATCGCCATTTGCATTATATGAGATTGTTAATGCTATAAATAAAAATGCAGATGCTGATTTTTTTTATTCTGATGAGGATATATTATCATTCAATGGAAAGAAAAGACTTAAGCCGCATTTTAAGCCTGATTGGAGTCCTGATACATTAAGAAGCTATAATTATATAACACATCTCACTGTGATAAGGCGTGATCTATTGGAAAAAATCGGATTGTTTAGAGAGGGCTTTGATGGAAGTCAGGACTATGATTTAATCTTAAGGGCAGCAGAGCATGCAAAGAAAATTATTCATATATCCAAAGTTCTTTATCATTGGCGTGAGTCTAAGGGCTCTGCTGCAGGAAATCCATTTGCAAAATTATATGCGTATGATGCTGCAGAAAAGGTTTTAAGCGAGCATCTGCTGCGCATTTGTTTAAAAGGAGAGGTTCATATTAGCCCTCTTTGGGGGACTTATATGATAAATTATATGATTGAAGGAAACCCCAAGATTTCAATAATAATCCCAAATAATAATCATGCAGAAACTTTAAAAAAGTGCATCAGCTCCATATTGGATAAGAGTACATATAAGAATTATGAGATAATTATTGTTGAAAATAATTCAGATGAAAAGGAAATATTTAGTTATTATAAAGAGATGTCAAGACTAAATAATATTAAGATTGCTGCATGGAACAATCCGTTTAATTATTCTGCAGTAAACAATTACGGGGTAACACATTCGGATGGGGATATTTTATTATTTTTGAACAATGATACAGAGGTGATAAATAATGACTGGCTGCAGAGGATGCTTGAGCATGCACAGCGCAAAGAGATAGGCGCTGTTGGGGCAAAGCTTTATTATCCAAATTATACTATTCAACATGCAGGCGTGATCCTCGGAATCGGCGGGGTAGCAGGCCATTCTCACAAGGATTATGATGGCAATGACTTCGGATACTATAACAGATTGAAAATTGTCCAGAATCTCAGCGCTGTCACAGGCGCATGCCTTATGATGCGTAAGGAGGTTTTTGATCAGGTTGAAGGATTTGATGAAAGCTATCCCTATGCATTTAATGATGTAGATTTGTGCATGAAGATTAGGGATAAAGGTTATTTAATAATCTTTACACCGCACGCTGAATTATATCATTATGAATCCAAGACAAGGGGATACGAAGATACACCACAAAAGCTAAAGAGATTTTATAAAGAAATTGAACTATTCAAACAAAAGTGGGGAAATATCTTAGAAAAGGGCGACCCGTACTACAGCTCTAACCTTACACTTGACAGAGAGGATTTTTCTATCAGGATATGAAAGTTATCTATCTTTCAAAATACTCCTCCATTGGCCCAAGCAGCAGATACCGTATTT
>MHEL01000038.1:0-1842 GCA_001803815.1 Nitrospirae bacterium RBG_19FT_COMBO_42_15
TAGCGCCAATATCTCTCTTTTCTGCCGGCCCGACAGGCCCTGTTGCAATTATCCTCGCCTTTGGAAAGATTCCTTTATCTGATGTGTCAGTTAATATGATAATCTCAAAATCATTATAATCAAGTTTTAGTATATGGGGTATAGACTCTCTGACATAATTGTTGATTTCTTTTACAGGGATGATAATAGAAACAGGCTTCATTTTCCTGCAATGCCTTCTGTCTTGCGTAGCTGATAGAAGACCCTTCTATCCTGATATACCATAAGAATATTTATCACTAAAAGGATAAGGTTTACAGAGAGAATAATGAGGATTACGGTAAGGAGGGAATCATGAAATAGGCTGAGCATAGTTATTAATGCCGCACAGCCTATGACAAAGGTATAGATGAAGCCAGTCTTCTGCCTTGCAAGATTGAAATTCATCAATACGCTTATAATAGCCATGAACATCATTGCCAAGCCATAAAATTTAAGGAGGGGCGCAGCAGAAATAAATCTCTCGCCAAAGAGTATCCTTATTGAAAGTTCAGGAAAGATCAGGAAGACCACAACCCCTATTGCAGAGAAAGCCAATGTATAAAGGAGCCCCTTATCAAGTATTTTGTATATATTATTATTTAAGGCATGCGACTCTGACACTATGGGGAAAAGTGCAAGCACAAAGGCTGCCGGAAGGTATAATATGGTTTTACCCAAGATAGAAACAGCAGCATACAGCCCGGCATCTTCCGGCGAAAACAGATGTTTAACTATTATAATATCCATATTTGTAATAGCAGAAAAGGCAATAGCGGAAAGCAGGACAGGCAAACTATAATTCAGTATCTCCTTTGTATATTTATCCGCCTCCCCTTTCTCTTTTAAGTAATTATAAAGCGGTATGCCTGTTATCAGAAAGACAAGAAGGACTGGAAGGACAGTAGCAATAACAGCGCCATTTAACCTAAGACCGAGAAAGATAAAGATAATACCCAAGATAAGCCTGAATATCCCTCCAATGCCTATGCCTGCGCCAAAGTAATAAAACCTCTGGAGGCCCTGCAGCATCCCCATGTTAACAGTTGCAACAAAAGATAGAAAAAGCCCAATACCTATGATGATAATAGGCCACCTGTTATCAAGCTTTAGATAACTGGTTATATAATTATTTGAAATAAGAAAGATGAATAGGAAGAGACTGCCAAGGGCAGCCATCTTGATTAGTGAGTTTCTGTATAAAAAGGCTATCTCCTTATCTTTACTCCCTGCCTTGAATGTGGATGTATACTTAGCTACTACAAGCATAATAGTGCCTGTTGGTATACCGGTGATAGCCATTAATGAAAATATCGCATTCATGGCGCCATAATCTTCAATAGAAAGATATCTGCTCATGAAAAACTGAAAGAAATAATTGGACAGATTTCCAATCATTGCAGCCGCTAAAAGGATGGTACCGCTTTTAAAGAAACTCATTTTATACCCACACAATTTTTAGAGTCTTCCGGCCTTTCCAATACCCTGTCATAATATCTAAGAATATGCATCCTGTAAAATATAGCCATGGTGTCCATCCCAAGGTGATATATATCCTTCATACCAATACGCCCCCATTTCATTACCCTTCTGAAATTTAAAACAACAGGGGCCTCAATAACCTTATATCCCAAACGATGCGCATTGGCCAGGAGTTCTACATCAAAGGCATATCTTTTACATAAAACCACAGGAAATACCCTCTCCAGCACCTCACGCTTAAATACCTTTAGGCCTGTCTGTGTGTCCTTAAGTGGCAGATTAAATAATATCTTTAATATCAGCGCATAGGCCTTGCTTAAGATTTTCCTTGAGGCAGGATAA
>MHEL01000038.1:1853-3788 GCA_001803815.1 Nitrospirae bacterium RBG_19FT_COMBO_42_15
TAACCACCTCTGCCTGATCATCCCTCATAACCTTCAGCATATAGTGAAGCTGCTCAGGATGAAGGTCAAGGTCAGCATCTAAAAAAACTACGAAATCGCCAGTTGTATAATGAAATCCCTCTTTAAGGGCATTTCCCTTTCCGCCATTAGAGGTAATATTAATGGATATTATATTTGGAAAATCTGCCGCTGCCCTTCTTGACTCACCATAGGTATTATCATTGCTACCGTCATTAACCAGAACAATCTCAAATCTAATCTTTGCTTTTTTGAAGACACTATGTGTTTCTTTTAGGTTTTGATAGATGTGGGCGCCTTCATTGTAAGCAGGCATTATTATGGAGATTTTTTCTTTAAAGAGAAGCATATTCTAATTAGTATAAGTAGGCTTCCGCCATTAAGGTTATTTATGGTTAAGAAAATTTAAAGTTTAGTTATGCACTATTAAAAATAATTCTAACCACCCCTCACCCCCTTTTTATCCTCTCCCCTTACTGATTAAAACCTCCCTACCCCTGCCGCCTCAGCAGCACACTCGCCTCACCTTCTACCTCTTAAAACTTTCTGATTATATATAAAATTGGCAGAGAAGCTCTTCCTATCTGTAAGTAGCCAGTTTATAAAGAGCGATTTGCAATATCACTTGCTATTTTATATAATAATATTCATTGTAAGTCAAGATTTTTTTATAATTACAAGATATTATTTCCTTTATCCCCTCCCAACCCCTGCATACTTTATCCCTAATTCCTTCATCTTCTGCGGGTCATAAACATTCCTCAGGTCAATAATTATAGGTGATTTTAACAAACCCTTAATCTTTATTAAATCCAGATTCCTAAACTGATTCCATTCAGTGATTAGCACAAGTGCATCGCTTCCATCAGCAGCTTGATAAGAATCCTTGCAGTATATAATATTATCACTAAATATCTTTCTGGCCTCCTCCATTGCAACAGGGTCGTATGCCTTAATCTTTACGCCTCTTTTTAGAAGGTTATTTATAATATCAACCGACGGGGCATCCCTTATATCATCTGTATTTGGTTTAAAGGAAAGACCAAGAATGCCGATGGTCTTTCCTTTCAGCTCACCAGTCATTTTTTCTATCTTTTCTATCATTCTCTCCTTCTGTTTTTTGTTGGCATTTATCACTGCCTCTACAATATGAAAAGTATATTTATGATCTTTTGCTATCTGTGCTATTGCTTGTGTATCCTTCGGAAAACATGAGCCGCCGTAGCCTGGTCCCGGATGCAAAAATTTAGAGCCGATTCTGTGGTCAAGCCCCATGCCTTTCGCTACTGAATGGACGTCAGCGCCAACGATTTCGCATAAATTTGCAACCTCATTAATAAAGGATATCTTTGTCGCTAAGAAGGCATTTGAGGCATACTTTATCATCTCTGCGCTCTCTACATTTGTAATTACAAATGGAGTCTCTATCAAATATAGCGGCCTGTATAATTCCTTCATTACCTCAACAGCCCGCTCGCTTGAGGCGCCGATTACCACCCTGTTTGGCCTCATAAAATCCTCTATGGCAGAGCCCTCTCTTAGAAACTCTGGATTTGAAACTATGTCAAAGTCTGCCTGCTTCTTGTTTTTCTCAAGAATAATTTTCTTTATTTTCTCACCTGTGCCCACAGGAACTGTGCTTTTGGTCACGATTACTTTATAACCATTAAGATTTTTTGCAATACTCCTTGCCACATCTTCTACATAGGAAAGGTCAGCAGATCCGTCATCCTTTGGCGGTGTCCCAACAGCAATAAAAACAACAAGGGCGTCTTTAATTGCCCCGTCTATGTCTGTTGCAAATAAAAGACGATTATCTTTTACATTTTTCCTTACAAGCTCCTCAAGGCCCGGCTCATAGATTGGAATAGCTCCGTTATTCAGCATATCAATCTTGTTTTTGTCCTTATCAACACA
>MHEL01000038.1:3816-3981 GCA_001803815.1 Nitrospirae bacterium RBG_19FT_COMBO_42_15
GCCAACAACACAGACATTCATAATCCTCTCCTCTCAAATAGACATTTTTTCATAAAAACTCGAAACTTAAACGGCAAAGTAAAAAGCTGTTAATATGCATTTTTATTAATTAGGCCTTTCCATATAGTCAGCCACATTATTTTTATATCTAATAACAATGACCAG
>MHEL01000038.1:3995-6338 GCA_001803815.1 Nitrospirae bacterium RBG_19FT_COMBO_42_15
AAGGTCGCATTCTATCCTTCTTTCCAAAGAGGTATTTCCGCGCCATCCATTTACCTGCGCCCAGCCTGTAATCCCTGCCTTCATCTTATGCCTCAGCATATATTTGGGTATCTTCTTTCTAAAGTCTTCTATGAATACAGGCCTTTCAGGCCTTGGCCCGACTATGCTCATATCACCTTTCAGAACATTTATAAACTGTGGCAGCTCATCAAGACTTGTCTTTCGCAAAAATGAGCCTAATTTCGTCCTCCTCGGGTCATCCTTCTCTGCCCAGACAGGGCCTGTAGCTTTTTCAGCATCTGTTCTCATAGTGCGGAACTTGAGCATCTGAAATGTATCCCCTCCAATTCCCATCCTCTCCTGTTTATAAAATACAGGACCATGTGAAGCAAGCTTGATCAAAGCAGCTATCAGGACCATTAGCGGCAATATTATAATCAGCGCTATGATGGAAACGATTATATCAGTAGCCCTTTTAATCACAATATTCCAGCCGTATAAAGGTGTATCCTGAAGGCTTATTATTGGAAGGCCGTCAAATTCTTCAACGCCGCCTCTCAAGCTCATAAACTCATACAGGTCAGGCACAACCTTTATATCCACCATATCATCGCCAATATCCTTTAATATCTCCACTGTAATGTTATGTTCCCCTGCAGGTAATGCTATAATGATCTGATCTATCCCTTTTTCCTTAATGATGCCCCTTATATCCTTATAAATACCTGCAACAGGAATGCCTTTAAAAGGCTTTGCTGAACTATACTCATTAGATGAGATGAAACCAACAACCTTAACACCAAGATCGGGATGCGACTCTATTCTTTTTAGAACATCCTCTGCCAGCACGCCTGTTCCAACTATAAGGGCATATCTAAGATTATAACCCTTCCTCCTCATGTATCTCAGAATCTCCCTGAACGCAATCCTCTCAACACTCATAGCAGCAATTGTCATTGCCCAGAAACCTAAAAATACAAGTCGGGAATACTCATACTGTCTGAAAAGAAAGGTAAGGAATATTAAGATAAACACAGAAAATGTGCATGCCTTCGTAATATCAAATATCTCGTTAAAATAAGAGGACATCCTTTTGGGCCTGTAAAGTCCAAAGTATTTAAAGACAAATCCCCATATAAAAAGAATCGGTATTATAAGGTACAGATATATCTTAAATGGAGGGATACCCTTTTCAATAGGTATAAGGCCGCTGTAAAAGCGGAAATAATAAGAAAAAAACCAGGTGAAGCCGATTATAAAGAGGTCAATAAGAAAAAGAAGACTTTCAAAAAATTGTGTGTGTTTCTTCAACATTTTTTATACCTTTAGACTCCTGCATTTTTCTGCAATATAACCCCTGATATTTTCCTTAAAAATATCTCTATCAAATTTCAAAGCGCTATTTCTTATTGCCTTTGAATCAAATTTATTAGAATTTTTCTCAAAGATGCGTACAGCCTCTATCAAGCTATCTCGTGTCTGTTCATAGAAAAAAATGCCTGTTGGCGACTCTTGCCCCTTGACCCTTGACCCCTCCAGAGGTATCACTGTCTCCAGCGCCCCTCCCTTGCCATAGGCAATTACAGGCCTTCCTGAAGCCATTGCCTCAACTGGGACAATGCCAAAATCCTCCTCACCGGGAAATACCAGTGCCCTGCATCTTGAATAAAGCTCAACTAATTCACTTTCATCGCGCCATCCTAAAAATTCAATATTTTTTCCTGCCATCTTTTTTAATCGCTTTTCATCCTGCCCAGTGCCAACGATCTTGAGCGGAAGACCAAGTTTGTTAAATGCCTCAATGGCAATGTCTATCCTCTTATAAGGCGCAAAAGCAGAGACAATGAGAAAATAATCACCTACGGTATCAGAAATATTTAATCTCTTTATTCCCACTGGCGGATAAATAACATCGGCATCTCTATTATAATACCTTTTTATGCGGCCAGCAACATGACTTGAATTTGCAATAAGATAATCACATCTATTAGTTGAATCTATATCCCACCTCCTGAGATAATTTGCAACAAATAGCATAACAAGTCTTGTCAATATCCCTGCCCTGCCTCTGCCAAAATAGTCATGGTACATATCCCATACATATCTCATAGGCGTATGTACGTAAGAAATAGATACCGCATCATGTGAAGGAATTACACCTTTTGCAACACAATGGCTGCTGCTTAAAATCAGGTCATAGCCTCTCAAATCAAACTGCTCAATGGCAGAAGGAAAAAGAGGCAAATAATACCTGTATCTTTTTTCTACAAAAGGAAATTTTTGAATAAAGGAGGTCTTTATATTTCTATCTTCAATCAGCTTTGAAACGCTTCCTTTTATATG
>MHEL01000038.1:6347-8299 GCA_001803815.1 Nitrospirae bacterium RBG_19FT_COMBO_42_15
AAAGAGGTCTGCGTCAGGAAAGAGCTCGCAAAAGACCTCCAGAACCTTCTCACCTCCACGCATCCCTGTAAGCCAGTCATGAACAAGTGCAACTTTCATATAATCTTATTCAATTCAGATTCTACAAATTCCTTTATCTCTTTTAATCTCTTTTCTGAATTAGCCTCAAAGCGCATAACAAGCACAGGCTGCGTATTTGATGCCCTGATAAGTCCCCAGCCTTCATCAAACAAAATCCTCACTCCGTCCACATCAATAATCTTATATTCCTTTTTGAATCTCTCCTTTGCTGCCTCAACAATCTGAAACTTCTTTTCATCAGGGCAGTCTATCCTTATCTCTGGCGTAGAATAGGTCTTCGGCACATCGGATAATAAGTCTGAAGTCTTTTTATTGCTCTCTGCCAATATCTCTGCAAGCCTGCATGTGGCATATATAGCATCATCATAGCCAAAATACCTGTCAGCAAAAAAGATATGGCCGCTCATCTCTCCGGCAAGCAGAGCGCCTGTCTCTTTCATTTTAGCCTTTATTAGAGAGTGGCCTGTCTTCCACATAATAGCCTTGCCGCCGCTCTTAGTAATATCATCATACATGGTCTGGGAAGACTTCACCTCTGATATAAAAGTCGCGCCAGGTTTCCTCTTTAATATGTCTCTTGAAAATATAATCATCAGCTTATCGCCCCAGATTATCCCGCCATTCTCATCAACAACACCTATCCTGTCTGCGTCGCCGTCGTATGCAACGCCAAAATCTGCCTTTGCCTCTTTTACCTTTTTGATTAAAGCCTCAAGGTTTTTAGGAACAGTCGGATCAGGGTGGTGATTTGGAAAATTGCCGTCTAAATCGCAGAAAAGCTCTATAACATTGCAGCCAAGTTCATTTAAAATTTTTGGTGCAGCAATCCCTGCTGTCCCGTTGCCGCAGTCAATAACTATCTTTAAAGGTCTCTTAGATTTATTAAAGCCGTTAAAATTATTTTTCAAATAATTCAGATAATCCTGAACTATATTATATTCAGATACAGTCCCTTTACCTTTCTCAAACTTACCGCCTTCAATTACCCTTCTTACTTCCTGTATCTTATCACCATAGATAGTCTCTTTGCCAATGGCAAGTTTAAAACCATTAAACTCAGGGGGATTATGGCTGCCGGTAATCATAACTCCGCCGTCAGCCTTTAAATGATGGATGGAAAAATACAACAAAGGCGTCGGGCAGACGCCAACATCTATTATCTCCATCCCCGTCTCTGTAAGCCCTTTTATTATGCTGTCGTGCAGGGTATCAGATGAAAGGCGCACATCCCTGCCGAGTGTAATTTTTTTTACACCCTTCCCTTTTGCATAGGCGCCAAAACCTTTGCCAATAAGCTCTGCTGCCTCTAATGTAAGGTCTTTGCCAAAGACCCCTCTCACATCATATTCTCTAAAGATACCTGCTGAAATCATACTATTAAATACCTTTTTTTATCCTTTCGTAATCATCATCAATACGCACAATATCATCCTCTTCAAGATATTCTCCGCTCTGCACCTCTATTATATGAAGGGGGACGATGCCGGGATTTTCTAATCTGTGTCTTGTTGAAGCGGGAATATATGTGCTCTCATTAATATGAACATTATATATCTTGTCCCCATTTGTAACCCTCGCAGTCCCTGATACAACCACCCAATGTTCGCTTCTGTGATGATGCATCTGCAGGCTCAACTTTGCCTTAGGCTTTACCTCTATTCTCTTTATCTTGAATCTATTCCCTGTCTCCAATACAGTGTATGCGCCCCATGGTCTGTAAACAGTCTTGTGTGTAATATACGCTTCAGAGCCTCTTTTCTTTAATTCATCAACAATCTTCCCAACCTTCTGCGCCTCTGCCTTCTTGCATACAAGGGTTGCATCATCTGTGTCAACAACAACTAAGTCTTTAAGGCCAATGGTTGCGAGAA
>MHEL01000039.1 GCA_001803815.1 Nitrospirae bacterium RBG_19FT_COMBO_42_15
ATATGCTGTAAACAGAGGCGCTGTTGCCCTTTCCTGCAGCGAGTTTGAAAAGAAGCTTACAGAGCTTGCATATTATAAGCAGAATGATATAAATAAAGATGAAGAGATTTATTCAAGTGATTTTGCATCAACAAAAAAGAAGGGGAATCCGAGGAGGCTTTCAAAAGAGGAGAGAAGAAAAAGGGTGAGGATGAATAAATTATAGGGGGAATATGAAGATAGCCTGTGAAAACTGTCTTACAATATACGAAGCGCCTGATGAAAAGGTAAAGGCAAATGAGCTGATTGAGTGTCCTGTCTGCCAGTATATTAATATAAATAAAAAAAAGATTGAGGTTCCGCCTGAAAATACAAAAAAGAGCGCTGCTGTTGTTGATGCCAGTACTGATAAAGATTACGGTAAGACAATGTATGGAGAGGTTGATGAAGCAGGCAAGGTTAAACAGGCAGAGGTTCAGGTTACAGAAGGAAGGCTCAAGGCAATACCCGAAGATAAAGAGCTGTTTGTTGTTATATCAGACAGCAGCGGGACGGAGATAAAACATCAAATTAAAACAAGCGAGTGCATCCTTGGAAGGGGAGAGGGCTCTGACATTATAATAAACGACCCGGAGGTATCAAGAAAGCACTCCGCCATAGACATATATGAGAATAAGTTTGTGATAAGGGATTTGGAAAGCACAAACGGCACATATCTTAATGATACACGGATAAAGGAGGATTTATTAAAAGAGGGAGACCGCATAAGAATAGGCAATACACTGCTTACATTTGTTGTAAAAACAATTTAATAGAAAAGGAGGGAGTGTCATGAAAAAAATGACGATATTTCTTTTTACCGGGATTTTAGCTATAACCATTTTGTCGGCCTGTGCAGCGGGATTACAGAATTATGAAAAGGTTAGCCTTGGCATGAGCAAAGAAGAGGTAAAGAATATTGCAGGCAAGCCATCCCGTGTTTTAGAAGGAGAGACAACAGGCGAGGCTGGCCTTATCAACAAGGCAGGCAAATATGAGATATGGCTTTACAGAGGGAGCCTCCTTATCTTCTCTGAGGACAAGCTGATAAACAAGGCGCGCAAAGGCAAACCGTAGGTTTCTTCTGGAGATTAATAGCGCTACCTATAACCCTGCTGCTCTATAAAAGTTGTTTTTGGTGCTACCTGTCAACTTATGTTACCTTTATAAGGCTCATGCAGGGCTTAATATAAAGAGATTGCGGATTATTGTGATTTGCAGGGTGCAGGTTATTAAGGAGCGGGGGGAGAAACTGAAGAAAAGGTTTGACAGGGCAATTTTAGTCAATGTAAAATATATATTAAGGAAAGGAGGAAAAAAATGCGCGTAAGCGATATTCCTGAGATTGCCAATTTGAATACGCCAGAAAAGATTCTGCTGGTTGAGGAGCTGTGGGACAGCATTGCTTTAGATGAATCTAAGGTTCCGGTACCACAAAGCCACATATATGAATTAGACAAAAGGCTTAAGAGTTATGAATCTAATCCCGGAACCCTTTTGTCTCTTGAGGAGCTCAAGGCCAGAATAGAGAAAAGGAAATGACCTACACCCTACGATTTCTCCCTTCCGTGGAGGAAGACGCTTTTGCCGGTTATGTCTGGTATGAATTAAAAGCTTCAGGACTTGGCGAAGAATTTCTTCGGATGTTTTATTCTTCCTCCAGTGAGCTAACTTATAATCCGCTGCTTTACCCAAAGGTATATGGTGAATTCCGACGCTGTCTGCTCAGAAGATTTCCATATGCCGTCTACTTCAGGACAATAGGCAATCAGATTGTTGTGTTTGGACTCTTTCATTGTGCGCGTGATCCCCATACTATTAAAATAAAACTGCAAGAGCGAGATGAACCAAAGCGCCTTTGAAGCAGGAAGGTAAATTATTACATGTGGCTATGGCTATCTGTTGAGTTTACGCCCTGTGCTGATTATTAAAAGTATCTATCCCACAACATTATATTCCCTGATTCTCAGTTTGACACCTAAGTCTTTTGCGATCTCTTCGCATTTTGGTATGTCTATCTCCGGCATCCTGACAACTGTTGCTGTAACATCAGGTATGTATTTTTTTGCCTCTTTTATAAACTCAATTACAGCCTTGTATGTCTCTATGCCAAATGCAGGCTGGCATATCTTGAAATATTTCTCAGCGTCATCTGCATCAAGGCTTATTGACATGGAATCAACAAGACCCTTCAGCTCCGGCAGGATGTTCCTCTTGTGAATAAGATTTGCATGGCCGTTTGTATCAACCCTGACCATTCCACCCTTTTCCTTTACTGCCTTTGCCACTTCTTTTACCACATCAAGCCTTATCAAAGGCTCGCCGTATCCGCAGAAGACAATCTCTTCATATCTCTTTGGGTCGCCGATTGCATCAGTTAATTCCTTAGCGCCCGGCTCTTTTCTTAGCCTAAGATTATGGCCCTTTACAAAATCTGTATAATATCTTACACAGAATACACATGAGCTTGTGCATCTGTTTGTAAGATTCAGATAAAGAGATTCCCTGATTGGATATACAATCTTTCCTTCATCTTCTATCTTACCTATCTTAAAGAGGTTCATTGCATTGAAGGATGTAATCCTACCGATATCCTCATATGTGAGTCCCTTTAGTTCAGCAAGTTTTTCAGCAACATACTTTACATAGGCAGGCTCATTCCTCTTTCCTCTAACAGGCTGGGGCGCAAGATACGGACAGTCTGTTTCTATCAAGATATTTTCTATTGGCATCTCTTTTGCGACATTCATTACATTTACAGCCTTTGGAAATGTAAGGGTCCCTGAAAAGGAGATATAGAATCCCATGTCAACAACCTTTTTTGCAAGTTCAATCTCTCCTCCAAAGCAGTGAAACACGCCGCTGAGATGCTCTGTCTTTTCTTCTTTAATTATCTTTACTGCCTCATCTCCAGCATCCCTTGAATGTATGATTAATGGAAGATTGTGCTCCTTTGCAATCTGAATCTGCTCCCTGAATCTTTTTATCTGCAAATCCTTTGGCGAGTGTTCATAGTGATAGTCAAGGCCTATTTCACCATAGGCAACTATCTTTTTATTTTTTAGAAGTGAACGGATGATTGTATAAGTTTCATCTGTAATATCCTTTACCTCATGAGGATGGATGCCACTGGCTGCGTATATAAAATCGTGCTTTTCTGCAAGTTCAACAGCGCCTCTGCATCCATTTAAATCAGAGCCGACTGTTATTATATAGCCGAGCCCTGCATCCTTTGCCCGTTTTATCGCATCTTCCCTGTCATTGTCAAATGGCTCCATCTCTAAATGGGCATGTGTGTCTATCAGCATGGCCTATTTTACCTTGCTTCCGGAAGGGATATCTTTTTCAAATGTGGCAAGCGTCAGGATATCGCCATCAGATGCTGCAAGGACCATTCCCTGTGATTCTATGCCCATGAGTTTTGCAGGCTTTAGGTTTGCCACAAGGATGATTTTTTTGCCTGTTAAATCTTCTGGCGCATAGTGTTTTGCAATGCCTGCAACAACCTGCCTTTTTTCATTTCCCAATTCAACCTGAAGCTTGACAAGCTTGTCAGATTTCTCCACCTTTTCTGCCTCAATGATTTTACCAACTCGCAGGTCTATCTTTGCAAAGTCATCAATGGCGATGAGATTGGTTTCCTCTTTTTTTTCCATCTTCTTTTTTCCCTCCAATTTCTCTTCTGCAACAATTCTCGGAAACAGATGTTCGCCCTTAATTACAGTTGTATTCGGTTCTAAGCCGCCCCACTTTTTCCCCTTATCAAAATCTGCAGAGACTATCTCCTCTTTTATGCCCAACTGCCTGCATATCTTTTCTGCTGTTGACGGCATAAAAGGAAATATCAGATATGCAATCTGCCTCATTGCCTCTGCGCTGTTATATATTATATTTGACAGCTCTTTTTTCTTTGCGTCATCCTTTGCCAGCGCCCATGGCGCTGATTTGTCAATATAGGTATTCGTCACATTAACAAACTCCCAGATAGATTTCAAAGTTCTGTCAAACTCAAGATTCTCCATATATCCTTCAATGCTCTTAAAGACCTCTTTTGATTTTTCTATTGGGTTCTCTTTTAATTCAATCTTTATATCAGGATGAGGCGATGGTATTACACCATCAAAGAATTTGAACACCATTGTAATGATTCTTGATAAAAGGTTGCCAAGGTCATTTGCAAGGTCGCTGTTAAAACGCTGTGTCAATGCAGCCTTTGAAAAATCGCCATCAAGGCCAAATGGCACCTCCCTTAATAAAAAATATCTGAACGCATCTGCGCCAAATTCATCTATCATCTGATATGGGTCAACAACATTACCTTTAGACTTTGACATCTTCTCGCCTTCAACAGTCCACCATCCATGGCCAAAGACCTTTTTTGGCAAAGGAAGCCCGGCTGACATTAAAAATGTTGGCCAGTATACTGCATGAAATCTTAGAATGTCCTTGCCAATTATATGCAGGTCAGCAGGCCAGTATTTATTGAATCTTTCTTTATTATCAGGAAAACCAGCAGCAGTAAGATAATTTGTCAAGGCATCAAACCAGACATATATAACATGCCTTTCATCTCCCGGAACAGGGATGCCCCATTTAAAACTTGTTCTGCTTATGGATAGGTCTTTTAAACCGCCTTTTACAAAGCTGATAATCTCATTCTTTCTTGTTGCCGGCTGGATGAAATCAGGGTTTTCATCATAGAATTTTAAGAGGGCATCCTGATATTTGGACATCTTAAAAAAGTAGCTCTCCTCTTTTAATTTTTCAACAGGCCTGCCGCAGTCAGGGCATTTGCCATTGACTAATTGCAGTTCAGTAAAAAAGGCTTCGCAGGGAGTGCAGTACCAGTCCTCATACATACCTTTATAGATGTCGCCCTTTTCCTGCACAATTTTAAATAGCGCAGCAACTGCCTTCTTGTGCCTCTCCTCTGTTGTCCGTATAAAAGCATCATTGGATATATTCAATTTCTCCCATAGCTTCTTAAAGCGTAACACAACCCTGTCTGCAAGGGCCTTTGGCGTTTCATTATTGCTTATTGCAGTCTTTTCCACCTTCTGGCCATGCTCATCAGTGCCTGTTAAAAATAATACCTCATAACCTTTCAGCCTTTTATAGCGGCTGATGGTATCAGCAGCAATAGTTGTATATGCATGTCCGATATGCGGGACATCATTAACATAATATATAGGTGTTGTTACATAGAACTTTATTTTAGTCAATAGAATCTCCTAATCAATTTTTGTGCCTTTTCCTGTGTCTTCTCCTTCTCTTCTTTTCCCTGAATGACGCAGGTTTTTGCGCCTGCAGCTGTGAAGGCTTTTCAGTCTGCTGCTGCGCTGCTGTCCCTGCTGTTTCTTTTGGCTGCACCATCGGCTTGGATTCAGGTTTTACCGCCTCTCTATTTTCTAAAGGCATTGCAGTTTCTCTCTTTGCTTGGTGTATTACCTGCTCTTTTTCTTCTGCCAACAAAGGTGTCTCGGAAATAATTTCTTCTGTTTCTTGAGCAATAACCGCTGTCTCAGGCCGCGGCGTCCTTTTACATGGTTCGCCATTTCCTGCCTCATATCCTATACAGCACATCAATCTGCCGCATATGCCTGATATCTTTGCAGGGTTTAAGACCATAGACTGCTCTTTTGCCATCTTTATTGAGACAGGTTCAAATTCCCTGAGAAACGAGGCGCAGCAGAGCTGTCTGCCGCATTGTCCATATCCATTAATCATCCTTGCCTCGTCGCGTACGCCTATCTGCCGCATCTCAATCCTTGTCCTGTATTTGCCCGCGACATCCTTTACAAGCTCCCTGAAGTCAATACGGTTATCTGCTGTAAAGTAAAAGGTTATCTTGCTGCCGTCCGGCATATATTCAACATCTACGAGCTTCATTGGAATCTCTCTATCCTTAATCCTTTCAAGGCAGAATCTGAACGCCTCTGTTTCCCTCTCTTTATTATTTTGCATAGCCGTAATGTCTTCTTCCCCTGCCTTTTTTAGAACCTTCTTTAATTGTCTGCCCGAGGAAAACTGCTGGATAAGACGGGGTATTGAGGATATCTTTGCATATCCCACACCCCTTTCTGTTTCCACTACAACAGCGTCTCCGATTTTTAGATCAAAATCAGCCGGGTCAAAATGATATGTCTTGCCTCTGTCCCTGAATTTTACGCCTACAATCTTTATCATATTTAAGCCACCTCTTTTATCTCCATCATTACCTTCTCCAGCGCAAGCTGTTTATTAATATTTCTGCTAAATGCCCTTTGGATATCAGTAATGGATTTTATTATATCAAGATATTTTGTTGTATCTGTTTTAGACCATTTTTTGATTTCATCTAACCTGTCAGAGTTTGTTAAATATTTTGTTTCTCCCGTCTCTTTGAATATTATAACATCCCTGAGCCATATATAAAACCATTCAAATATTTCAACAGCCTTCTCACTGTCCTTTGCATATTTTTCAACAGATAAAAAGATATCAGCAATATTGCCGTTTAATGCAGTAGACAGCAGCATGAGATACTCATCCCTTTTTTCTTTTATTGCTGCGGCATCCTCATTCAGGGCTGCTCCTATTCTGCCGTGCGCTGAAGATGCAATCATATCAGCATCAATGCTATTTACCCCTTTTTCTATGAGCAGCCTTTTCACTGTCTCAATTGGCGCTGTTGTAAATCTGATCTGCTGGCAGCGGGATACTATAGTAGGCAGCAGGAAATTCGGCCTTGATGACACAAGTATAATCACTGAATTTCTTGCAGGCTCTTCCAATGTTTTTAGCAATGAATTTGCCGCCTCTGTATTCATTTTATCCGCATTATCTATTATAAATATCCTTTTTTTGCCTTCAAATGGCGGATATGCCATCTCACCCTGTATCGCCCTTATCTGCTCTATCTTTATTATCCTGCTCTTCTTCTCTGTGCTTTTGCCTTCAGCATCAGCCATCTCTGCCTCTGGCGCAATAATCCTTACATCCGGATGAATTCCCTTTTCTATCTTTTGGCATGATATGCATGTGTTGCAGGCATCTGTTGTACCGGCAAGGCAGTTCATTGCCTTTGCAAAGTTTATTGCAGTAAGCTTCTTGCCGATAGACTCGTCGCCAAAAAAAAGATATGCAGAGGCGAATTCGTTCTTTTCCAATGCCTTCTTTAATCGGCCGATTGTCTTTTCATGGCCTATGATGTTATTGAA
>MHEL01000040.1 GCA_001803815.1 Nitrospirae bacterium RBG_19FT_COMBO_42_15
AACAGAGCCGCCCTCTTTTTTGCATTTTTTTATCTCATCTTCAAGCCTCTGGTCAAGGAATCTGAAATTAAAGAGCTTGGTTAAGTCGTCTGTAACAGCAAGCTCTGCGGTCCTTTCATAAAGCATTGAGCGCTCAATTGCAATCGCGGCATGGTCAACCAATTTAAGCATAAGGTCTAATTCATTCTGCTCAAAGCTGCTGCCGTCTTTTTTATTTATTAGCTCAAGCACGCCGAGCGTCTTATTTTTGCTGATAATCGGAACGCATAAAATAGATTTTGTTCTAAACTTTGTCTTTTTATCCACCCCTGAGAAAAATCTTTTGTCCTCAGTAACATCAGGGACAATCAATGGCTTCCCTTTCTTTGCCACCCAGCCTGCAACACCCTTCCCCATCTTTAACCTGATATCCTTTATTTTAGCTACTTTCTCGCCTTTGGCAAGTTCAAAGTAGAGCTCATTTGCCTTCTCATCCACAAGTAGTATTGACCACGCCTCTGACTTAACCAATTTCTGGGCATTATCCATTATGATTTTCAAGATTTCTTTAAACTTTAGGGTTGAGGTAAGCGCCTTTCCTACCTCAATAAAAAAGGAGAGTTCCTTATCCTTCTGCCGAAGCGATTCTTTTAAGCCTATATTTTCATTTTTAAGGAGCGTTAATCTGCCTTCATTCATATTTTTATTCCAAGAGGCTGCTGTATGCATCAGGCCTTCTGTCTTTTAAAAACGGCCAAACCTCCCTTGTCTCTTTTATCTCATTAAGATTAATATCTGCAATAATAACTGAATCGCGGGAACCTGCAGGGCCTGCTATAAACTCGCCATTCGGGTCTGCGCAAAAACTCTTTCCGTAAAAATGCTGATGCTCCTCTTTACCAACCCTGTTTATTCTGAATATATAGACATTGTTCGTAATAGCATTAGCTGAAATGACCTTGGCCCATCTTGCTGATGATGCATAGGCAGCAGCAGTAGGAGAGAATATTATATCTGCGCCCTTTAGGGCAAGTATCCTTGTCCCTTCCGGGAAAAAATTGTCCCAGCATATCTGAACGCCGATATTGCAGTATGATGTTTTAAATACTGGAAATCCTGTGTCCCCTGCTTTAAAATAGAATTTCTCTTCCCAGTGCGGGATCATTGGAATATGAACCTTGCGGTATTTTCCGAGAATTGCCCCGTCGCTGTCAATTACAAAGGCGGTATTATAATAATCGCCATTATCTCCCTTTTCAAAGACAGGACAGATTATAACCATCTTGTTTCTTGCTGCAATCTTTTTAAGGGTGTTTATTGTATCGCTGTTTTCATCATCTGCGAGCGCGAAACTTGACTCATCCTTTGCAGCAGGAAACCAGTGCAGATTGAATAATTCTGGAAAGGCGGCTATCTTTGCCCCTCTTTCAACTGCTATATCTAAAAGCTCTAATGCCTTTTGCAGGTTTGCCTCTTTGTCTTTTTTACAGCTCAATTGTATTCCAGCAACCTTTAACAAATAAGTAATCTCCTCTTAATAAATATTAACATAATAAATAAGATGTCATTGCGAGGAGCTTTAGCGACGAAGCAATCGCAATATTCTAAGATTGCTTCGCTACGCTCGCAATGACAATATGATAGTTATTTTCCACAGCATTTCTTATATTTTTTGCCACTTCCGCAGGGACATGGGTCATTCCTGCCAACCTTATTGTCCTTATTCTGGACAGGGGCAGATTTTGAGCCGCTCTCACCATGACTAAATTGCATCCTCTGCGGCCTCGGCATCTGCATCCTGACGCCCTCTTCCTTCACAGCCTGAATCTTAAAGAGACGGTCTACTGTCTCTGTCTTAATCCTGTCTGTCATATCAAGGAACATATCGTAACCCTCTTTTTTATACTCAACAAGAGGGTCTTTCTGGCCATATCCGCGAAGGCCAATGCCTTCCTTTAAATAATCCATGCCAAGCAGATGGTCCTTCCACTGGGTATCAATTATATTGAGCATAACAGCCTTTTCAATCTGTCTTATCTGGCTGCCGAATTCCTTTTCTTTTTTCTCATAATATTCTCTGATATTTTTTAATAAAGTCTCTCTAATATCTTCATCATTGTTTAGTTCTGCAGGTTTAATGCCGCTGTCATTTAGACTTAATGAAAACTGTCTGAAAACAGCATCCTCAAGGCCGTTTAAATCCCACTCCTCGCGGTGTGCCTCTTTACTGCAATATTCAGACAGGAGGCTGTCAACAATCTCCTCAGTTATCTCAAAGAGGTATTCCTTTGGATTCTCTCCTGTTAAAACCTGGCGCCTGAGGTCGTATACCACCTCGCGCTGCTTATTCATAACATCGTCGTATTCAAGGAGGTGTTTTCTTATCTCAAAGTTGTGTGCCTCAACCTTTTTCTGGGCATTTTCAATCGCCCTTGAAACCATGCCATGTTCAATAGGGACATTCTCCTCCATCCCAAGCCTGTCCATTATCCTTGCGATTCTGTCTGAGCCGAATATTCTAAGAAGGTCGTCTTCTAATGACAAAAAGAACCTTGATGAGCCGGGGTCTCCCTGCCTGCCGGAACGGCCTCTTAACTGATTATCTATCCTACGCGCCTCATGCCTTTCTGTGCCAAGGATATGAAGACCGCCTGCTGCTATTACCTCTCCCTTCTCCTTATCGCATTTATTCTTAATCTCCTCATAAACCTTCTGTTTCTCAGTTGCATCCAAAGGCTTTTCAGGGTCTTTTTCAAATACCCTCTTTACCATGAAATCAGGATTGCCGCCTAAAACTATATCTGTTCCCCTGCCTGCCATATTTGTTGCAATAGTAACTGTCCCCTTCTGTCCTGCCTGTGCAACTATCTCTGCCTCTTTTTCATGATACTTTGCATTCAGGACAGAGTGCTTAACACCTCTTTTGCGAAGCATATCGCTGATTCTTTCAGATTTTTCAATAGATATTGTGCCGACTAATACAGGCTGGCCATTTTTATGCAGCTCTGTTATCTCCTCTGCAATAGCATTAAACTTTTCCTTTTCACTCTTGTAAACAACATCTGCATAGTCAGCCCTTATCATGGGCTTATTAGTGGGAATCACCATAACATCCAGATTGTAAATCTTATTAAACTCTGCTGCCTCTGTATCTGCTGTTCCTGTCATGCCTGCCAATTTATCATAGAGCCTGAAATAGTTCTGGAAGGTGATCGTTGCCAAAGTCTGGTTCTCATTTGCAATCTCAACATCCTCCTTTGCCTCAACTGCCTGATGCAGGCCGTCGCTCCAGCGCCTTCCGGGCATAAGCCTTCCTGTAAACTCATCAACAATAAGAACCTGTCCGTCTTTAACAACATAATCAACATCCTTCTTGAAAAGCGTATGCGCCTTTAATGCCTGAACAACATGATGGACAATCTCTATATTGGAAATATCATACATATTGCTGAGGCCGAGCATCTTCTCAACCTTTTCATTGCCTATATCAGTAAGCGCAACGCTCCTTGTCTTTTCTTCTATTGTGTAATCTGTCTCTTTTTTTAATCCTGGAATTATCTTGTCTATCTTATAATATTTGTCTGTGGATTCTTCAGTAGGTCCGGATATGATTAACGGAGTCCTTGCCTCATCAATCAGGATGCTGTCAACCTCGTCAACAATTGCATAGTTCATATCCCTCTGGACATAATGGGAGATGTCAAACTTCATGTTGTCCCTTAGATAATCAAAACCAAACTCATTATTTGTCCCATAGGTAACATCGCTCCTGTAAGCTATCTGCCTCTCTGCATCATTTAAATCGTGCTGGATAATGCCGACAGAAAGCCCAAGGAAATTGTATATCTCTCCCATCCACTGGCTGTCCCTTTTTGCAAGATAGTCATTGACAGTAACAACATGAACGCCCTTGCCGCTTAAGGCATTAAGATAAACTGGAAGGGTTGCAACAAGCGTCTTGCCTTCGCCTGTCTTCATCTCTGCAATCTTCCCCTCGTGAAGGACAATGCCGCCGACAAGCTGGGCATCAAAGTGCCTCATGTTAAGCACACGCTTTGAGGCTTCCCTTACCACTGCAAAGGCCTCAAACAATATATTATCCAATGTCTCGCCTGCTGACAGCCTCTTTTTAAACTCTGTTGTCTTTGCCTTTAACTGCTCATCAGACAGCACGTTTATTGAAGGCTCCAAAACATTAATCTTGTCTATGAGAGGCTGAATCCTCTTCAGTTCCCTGTCATTCTTTGTTCCTATAACCTTTTTGATTAGTGTTGTAATCATCTATCCCCTATCCCCTTATAATTAAAGATATGATTTTACCCCGTTAGAAAGAAAGCCCCATCCTTTCTAACGGGGTTTACTTATTAAAGCTTTTGTATTATATCATAAAAAAATAGACAAAAAAAGACTTATAACAATTAGTGTCATTCCCGCATGTTTTTAGCGGGAATCCATGGTTTCCCATGAAAATGGGAATCTATTTTATGGCTCCATACTTCCACATGGACGGTGTCTGGATTCCTGCTTTCGCAGGAATGACAATCTGGCGAACAGATAAGCACTTTTTCAACAGCCTGTTAGCGGGCTTTTCCCCTCTTTGACGGTTCTGCTCGGGACGCAATGCGTGTAGATCATTGTCGTCCTCACATTGCTGTGGCAGACAGTATGGCCTTATGTGGTGAAAGCAATAAATATCTGAAATGTTATATTGGTAATGATATACGAGTAGAAATAATAGTAAAACAGCCCCGCTGTGTCACTTTTTATTTATTTTTTTCTTTGATTCTGTTATAATTCCAAAAATCGTATACTCAATTGTTAGGCAAAAATAGGAGTTCGATATACCATGTTGATTTTTTTAAGCTGGTCCGGACATAAAAGCAAGGCAGTTGCCGAAGCATTAAAGACTTGGCTTACCCAAGTAATTCAAGCTGTCGAACCTTGGATTTCATCTGATATCGATAAAGGTTCCCGATGGAATCAAGAAGTCTCAGCTAAACTTGAGGAATCAAAATTTGGAATCATTTGCTTAACTAGAAATAATTTAGATTCAAAGTGGATTTTATTCGAAGCAGGAGCTCTATCCAAAACTAAAAATACAAAAGTTTGTACTCTTCTTTTAGACATTACTCCGTCTGAAGTTGAGCAACCTCTCAGTGAGTTTCAGCACACAACAATCGGAAAAAAAGATATGCTAAAACTTATGCATACAATTAATAAGTCTATTATCAGTGCTGGCAAACGAGGATTACCGGATAAAGTATTAGATAGCACTTTTGAAACGTTTTGGCCTCCGGCCTCATTTAGAGAAAACACTCGCTGATATTGGAGAGATGCCTGAGACTGATGGTCAAAAAATTAGGACTGATCGTGCAATCCTTGAAGAAATACTCGAAATACTTAGAAACCAAGAACGTAGACAAAGTGGCAAAACAGAGGAACTTCCCCTGTCTTCTGCAGATTACGCGATTCGTCACTCACAAATCTTCTCAGCAGTGGATATATTGAAAACCTGGGTTAGATTGAGAGGTCAAGCGATATTACTATCAAAGAAGGCAGGAATTCTTCGTTATATGCGCTTTGATAAAGAACAAGGTTCTGATGTGTTGGACGATTCAATTGCAATCCGCAACAGAGATGGCGAGTGGGTAGTAACAATCAGCAATGCGAAGATTGCTATTGTGGACAAGTCGGGGCGAGAATTTGAGAAGTATTCAGTTGGCTATGGAGATAGAATCAAGTTTCAAAATGGAAGCTCAGTCGTCCCGTGGCAAGAGATAGTGGAAAGAGATCCTTACTCAATTCCGATTTTGACTGAGGTGGCTGGAAAGGTAGCCTTTGGAGACATCATTAAAGATGTAAGTGTAAGAGAGGAAATAGATGAAGTAACAGGGCTATCACACAAAGTCGTTTTAGTTTCCTCTTCTCATTTGAGACCTCGCATCTCAATCAAAGATACCAAGGGCACCACCACTTTAGCTCGATATCTTCTTCCAGTTGGAACATATATCTTAGTTGAAAAAGGAGATATAGTATTCCCCGGAGATGTTTTGGGGAAAATTTTGATTGCTACTTTGAATACTTTGAATGCCTAACCATAAAAGGGAAAAAGGTCTATAATAGAAAAATAAGTTTTGCTATATTATATTAATAACACTATGTCCAGACCATGCCCATTCGAAATATGGCTATACACAAAAACAGATTGCAGATTACCTTAGAATCCACTATACTATTGTAAGCAAGATAGTAAAAAAGGTTGAAGGGAAGAGCTGATTTTTCAAACTTGATCCTCTTTTTTACCCCTTTTAACTTTCTGTAAGCTAAATGAAATGACTGTCAAAAATCAAATTGCATGTATTATTTTACTGCTGTTAGTTAGCTGCGGAGGCGGGAGTTCAAACAGCAATAATACAAACAGCAGTAATACAAACCAGCAGCCGCCAGTACAGAGTACTCGTATACTTGGAATTGGCGTGAAATCTGTGCCATCTGTAACCTATGCTATAGCCTATGATCAGGCAATGGCTTTAGGAGTACGCGAGGTCAGTATTTCCCTTGACTGGAGAATACTTGAACCAACTGTCGGTAATTATGATGACACTTTGCCTGTCATTATTAATGTCTTTTACCCGAACAAATCCGGTGACATCACTCTGGTTTTACGCCCACTGGATACATCAGGACCACGCCTTCCAGCTGGTCTGACAGGACTTGCCTTCAATAATCCAGCAGTAATCACAGCATTCGAAAATTTCCTCACCCACCTGCATGCCCAGCTCACTACGCTAAATGGTAGTGGTAAGCTAAAGTGGATACATGTTGGCAATGAAATTGATAACACCTTAGGCAGCGATCCAATACAATGGTCACAATGGGAAACGTTTTTCAACGCCGCTAAAATTAGAATTGAGAGCTTATGGGGAACGCAAGTAGTGGTTAGCAGCGTCATTCAATTTGGTGCATTGAGCAACATCAATACTCGTACTCATTACTTGAATTTTCTGCCTAACCTCGATAGCGCTGTACTCACATACTATCCGCTCAATGCAGATTTTACTGTACGACCGCCTTCTACAGTAGCTGCTGATTTTGATTTCATTGTTAGCATAATTTCCGGCAAACCTATTTTGCTTCAAGAATGTGGATACCCGTCAAGTACTATTAATAATAGCAGTGAAACCCTACAGGCTGATTTCATATCTGCTGTATTCAATGCATGGGATACTCATCGCGATCGAATTAACCTTATTGATTTTAGCTGGCAATATGATGTGTCAGAAGCCACCGTTGATCAGTGGGTCATTGATTACGGTATGTCTGGGCATCCAAATGAAAATGAATTTAAACACTATCTCTGGACACTGGGATTGAGCAATTATGACGGCTCTGAAAAGATTGCTCTGCAACGTCTGCGAGATGAATTACAGACTCGTTTATGGGTGCAGTAGCCAAAAAAAATAATTGGGTCAGATTTGTCTATTGACATTTTGATTTGGAATGGGGGAAAAAGGTCAGGCCCTAAAAAATAAGTTTTGCTATATCTAAGATACGACTATACACAAAAAAAGATTGCAGATTACCTAAGCATCCACTATACTACTCTAAGCAAGATAGTAAAAAAGGTTGAAGGGATGAGCTGATTTTTCAAAACTTGAACCTCATTCTCTCTAAAAACATATCGCCTCTACGGCGACGAATAACAACTTCATCTTTCTTGGACTCTTCAAGAATGTATGTATTAGTGAAACATAACGATTGAATTCTGAGGCGGTAAGGGGCGTTAGCTCCTTACCG
>MHEL01000041.1:0-3664 GCA_001803815.1 Nitrospirae bacterium RBG_19FT_COMBO_42_15
CAGATATAATGATGGATAAGGGATTGTTAAAAAGGATAAAGGAGGCGCACAAAAGAGGATGAACCCCGTTAGAAAACTTAGAAAAAAAATTGGGCATACTCCAAGTATTATTAGAAAGTCATTTTCTAACGGGGTGAAGGTTCTCGGCCTTATTTCAGGCACATCAACAGACGGCATTGATGCAGCATTGGTAGATATTAAAGGAAAGGGATTAAACAGCAGTCTTAACCTTATAGCGTATAAGACCTATCCTTATCCAAAGGGATTGAAAGAGAGAATAATTGATGCATCATTAGAAGGCAAGGTTGATGAGATATGCCACTTAAATTTTTATCTTGGAGAGCTTTTTTCTGATGCGGCAAAGGCAATCGCAAAAGATGCAAGGGTCAAAATGGAAGATATTGGTTTGATTGGCTCGCACGGCCAGACAATACATCATATCCCTGATATAAAAAAGGAGGGCAAGTTTTCTATCAGGTCAACCATGCAGATTGCAGAGCCATCTGTAATCGCAGAGAGGACAGGAATAACCGTTGTTGCGGATTTCAGGCCAAGGGACATTGCTGCAGGCGGCGAGGGCGCGCCCCTGACACCATATCTTCATTATATACTCTTTAATCAGCCGAAAAAATCTACTGTTGTTGTGAATATCGGCGGTATCAGCAATATTACATATATACCAGACAGGGACTTTAATAAAATTGCTGCCTTTGACACAGGCCCGGGAAATATGCTCATTGATGCGCTTGTGCAGAACCTTACTAATGGGAAAAAGGGCATAGACAAAGGCGGGGCCATTGCCTCCAAAGGGAATATAAATGACAATCTGATTTCACATCTTATGTCCCATCCATTCATAAACAAGAGGCCGCCAAAGACAACAGGGAGAGAGGCATTTGGCGCAGTTATGCTAAAGGATGTGTTAAGGATTATAAAGAACAAAAGGATTTCAGCAGAAGATGCAATTGCAACTGTTACAGCATTTACCGCCTTTTCCATTATTCATAACATCAAGAGATTCATATTATCAAGGGGTGATGTGGATGCAATATTTGTCGGCGGCGGCGGGAGCAGAAATAAGACTATCTTGAAACTGATGCAGGAGGCAATAGACAGCATCCCTATTTTTGTGTTTGAGGATGTCGGCTACAACAGCAAGGCAATAGAGGCAATGGCATTTGCACTCTTTGCTTATGAAACTATCCAGAACATCCCAAGCAATTGCCCAACTGCAACAGGCGCAAGGCATTCTGTTGTAATGGGAAAGATAGCGCCGGGAAAAAACTTTGCAAAACTGCTGTTATTTCGCACTTGATGCGAAATTTAGTCATTTGTTTTTTGAGATTTATGCTCTCACAGAAATAACAAATATCCCAAAAATGAAGCTTATGTGTAGTAAAATACATACAAATCACATATTACCTTAATACAATCTTTATCATAACCTTTTGATTTATATAGCTATCAATTCTGGTAATTTTATGGCATAAATCTTGCTTTATTTTACAATTGTCTTTCCTCATAATCTAAGAAAAAATATAGTTATTTTTAAAAATATACCTTCTGCTCAGAGCAAATCCGCCGAAAGGCGGTGACGCAGAGCAACGGAACTAAAAGAGCAGTAGTAAGTCATAAGTTTTAAGTTGTAAGAAAACCTTACGACTAACGACTTACAGCTTACGACTGTTTTTATGTTCGCCGTGCCGCCAGAGGATTGGTTCCCTGATATTGTCAGGGATAAGCTTCTTGGCGGCTTTTTTATTAACTTTTCTTAAAAGAAAGGAGTATAGCTATGATTAAAGCAAAAAGTATCAGTCCTCTGTTTTTTATCCTTCTATTGTTTATCCTTCTTTTGGGTCTTTATCTTAATCCTTTCGGCCAGAAGGGCGTTGACAGCCGATTAACTGTTGTGCAGGAGACAGCAGGCAAGGCAGCAAAAGCCTACGGAAAGCTCCCTCTATATTTTGAGGCTAACCATGGGCAGAGCGATCCCAAAGTAAAGTTTCTCTCACGCGGGCCGGGATATGCGTTATTTTTGACAAATGCTGAAACTGTGTTGGCATTAAAGAAACCATTGGCAGGCGCTGATGACTCCTCAGTTATCAGTCGTGTGTTATCTATGAGGTCGGGCGGTAAACAGAAAATAGTTAATGGCAAAGCGAGCAAGGAGGCAGTTCTAAAAATGAATCTTTTGGGTTCCAATCCCAACCCAAAAATAGCAGGTTTGGAGAAGCTCCCTGGTAAAAGCCACTATTTATCTGGCAATAATCCTGAAAAGTGGCATACGAATGTTCCCCGTTATGCAAGGGTCAAGTATGAGGAGGTCTATCCGGGAATAGATGTGGTTTATTATGGCAATCAGCAGCAGCTTGAGTATGATTTTGTTGTAGGGCCAGGGGCTGATCCAAATATTATTCGCATAGGATTTAAAGGCGCAGACAGTCTGAGTCTGGATGAAAAAGGGAATCTTGTTTTACAAACAAAAGGCGGTGAGGTCTTACAGCATACCCCCAGAATTTATCAAGAGGTCAGCGGTGCAATGAAGCCTGTTACAGGCAGCTATGTCCTCCTGAATCCGGAACAGCAAACAAAAAGACAAAACCTAAAATCTAAAACCGCTATTGTTGGTTTTCAGGTTGCAGCCTACGATACAACACAACCGCTTATTATTGACCCTGTCCTTACATATTCTACCTATTTAGGCGGCGCCAACAGCCCCTATGGCAATAATATCTATGGCTGGGACATTGGTATGGGTATTGCTGTAGATGCATCTGGCAATGCCTATGTGACAGGCGAGACATGGTCTACAGATTTTCCCATAGCAAATCCCTATCAGGCGACAAGTGGGGGTGATTGGGATGTATTTGTGGCCAAGCTTAGCACTGACGGCTCTTCTCTGCTTTATTCCACCTATCTTGGCGGCAGCGGCGCTGATGAAGGCTCAAATATTGCGGTGGATGGCAATGGAAATATTTATATATCCGGACTAACAGCTTCAACTAATTTCCCCGTAACATCAAATGCCTTTCAAACTATAAACAATGGGGTTAGTGATATTTTTGTGGCGAAGTTAAATGCCAGCGGCGATACCCTTCTCTACTCAACTTACCTTGGCGGCAGCGGCGAAGACCTTGGTATGGACCTCTCTCTGGACTCTTCAGGAAAGGCCTATGTAACAGGTCTGACTGCTTCTACTGATTTCCCAACAGCTAACCCCGTTCAGCCTGCTTATGGCGGCGGCATCTATGATGCCTTTTTTGTCAAACTGGATTTAGCAGCCTCTGGCGCAGCATCTCTGGTTTATTCTACCTATTTAGGCGGCAGCGGTGATGACCGCGGGATTCGTATTGATGTGGATAATGCAGGCAATGCCTACGCTGCCGGCGCTACTTCTTCTACAGATTTTCCTACAGTAAATCCAATTCAGGGCTCTAATGCTGGCGGCGCCTTTGACGTCTTTGTAACAAAGATAAATGCCGCGGGCTCTGCGCTTTCTTTTTCCACATTTCTCGGCGGAGCTGGCGGGGATCGGGGAGTTGGCATTGCAGTAGACAAAAATTCAGGCGAGGTATATGTGACAGGCCGAACCGATTCAGCAAATTTTCCCACCACCAATGGCGCCTTTGATACCTCCTGTGGGACAGACGGCTCTTGTAATGGC
>MHEL01000041.1:3693-5085 GCA_001803815.1 Nitrospirae bacterium RBG_19FT_COMBO_42_15
ACCTATTTAGGCGGCAGCGGTGAAGATCGTGGTGTTGGCATTGCTGTAGATTCTTCAGGCAACGCTTATGTTGTTGGCAGGACAGCATCTTTAGACTTTCCATCAGTAAATCCTATTCAGGGGACTTATGGCGGTGGAGATTTTGACGCCTTTGTAACAAAGATAAATGCCTCAGGTTCTTTACTTGTTTACTCCACCTATTTAGGCGGCAGCGCTGCGGATGCGGATCCGCTTGGGTATGGCATTCCGTCAGAGGAGATTCAGAGTGTTACTGTGGATGCATCGGGTAATGCCTATGTGATTGGTTATACATGGTCTACAGATTTTCCCACTGCTAATGCCTACCAAAGTATAAAAGCCGGCGACTGGGATGCATTTGTGGCGAAGCTCAGCCCTACTGGCGGCGGTAATATCTCTCCGACGGTAACGCTATCTGCAAATACTACATCAGGCAATGCGCCTTTGGCTGTAAATTTTTCTGCCGCTGCCTCTGATTCGGATGGCAACATAACTCAGTATGAATGGGATTTAGATGGAAATGGGGCTTATGAGGCTACTAATACTAATAGCACACGCACATATACATATAACAGTGCAGGTACTTATAGCGCCAGTGTAAGGGTTACAGACAATGGTGGCGCTACAGCTACAAGCGCTGTAACTATTACTGTTAATTCATCATCAAGTGGAGGAGGTTCAGGCAGTGGAGGCGATTCAGGAGGAGGGTCTGGCGGAGGCGGGTGTGGGTTTGTAAAAGACTCAAATGGCAAAGGGCAAAAGGCTAAAGGTGAAGGGCTAACATTGATGATAATGCTGATTATTGCATTGGCTGGGATAGCTATAGCAAAAAGAGCCAAAAGACTAATTAAGACGTAACATTTTAAAAAATAGGAGGGGGAGACATGAAGCAATTAACAAAAAGGTTTTTTTTAGCAAGTTCTATTGTTTTATTCATTTTTTTATCATCTTTGTCTTTTACTTTTGCCGGCACACTTCCAACAGGCTTTACAGAATCCAATGTTGTTACAGGCCTGACCAGCCCTATTGGAATGGCCTTTCTGCCTGATGGCAGGATACTTGTTATAGAGCAGGCAGGGAGGGTGCGGCTTGTTGTAAACAATGTTCTCCGCACAGCCCCCATGCTTGATATTACTGCTGATGTATTAGACGGCGGCGAGCAGGGGTTATTGGGATTAGCAATAGACCCTGACTATCCAACACGACCGTATGTTTATCTTTACTATAACAATACAACGCCAAACCTGCAATATGTTGTTCGTTATACAGCAACAGGCACGCTCAATAATTCTTCAAGCACAGACCTTAACTTGGACGCTGCTTCACGAGTCTATCTGCTAAACGATATTCCAAACAATGCCGGCAACCATAATG
>MHEL01000042.1:0-4984 GCA_001803815.1 Nitrospirae bacterium RBG_19FT_COMBO_42_15
TGCCTGCAAGGTTTAAGGATGGATACGGCCCTGTTGGCGCATGGTTCCTCTTCTTCAAGGCAAAGGCAACAGACAGCAATGGAGAGGATTATTGCACAAATAAGGAGTATCTTGATGACGCAAAGAAAAAATACGGCAAGTATGTTGATGTCATGGGCACAACCATAAGGAACCATCTGATGATGGAGGCGATGCTCCGCGGAAAAGGACCAATCCTCATGAACACCCATACAGCAATGGAGGCTATAGGTAAGACCTTTAAGGAAAAACTTGGCGAGAAAGAAGGCGCCAAGAAGCTGAAACATCTTGAGGCAGAGGCATGGGAAGATTTTCTTGACATGACTATTGGACAGGCAGGCATGTGGGCTGCTAACAACATTGAGCCTGACAAGACGCCATCAGAGATTATTCCATCAGAGCCGTATCTGCTCGGTTCACATGCAGGATGCGCCGGTTTCTGGGTAAGCGGTCCCAGTGATATTCCTAATACCCCAAAAGAATGGGCATGGGGCTACAACAGGATGTCAACAGTAAACGGCCTTTTCATGGCCGGTGATACAGTTGGTGCATCAGGGCACAAGTTTTCCTCAGGCTCACATGCGGAGGGAAGGATCGTTGGAAAGTCCGCACTTGCATATATATTTGACAATCCGGACTTCAAGCCTGCAATAAAAGAAAAGAAAGAGGACCTTATGGCAGAGATGTATCTGCCTTATGAGGTCTATGAGAAATACAAGACATATACCACCTCGCCGAATAATATAAGTGTCAATCCGCACTTTATCAAGCCGGATATGTTCCAGAAGAGGCTTATGAAGATAGCAGACGAATACTTTGGCGGCGTGAGCACATGGTTCAAGACAAGCAAGTCCATGCTTGAGGAAGGCCTCAAAAGGCTTCAACTCCTGAAAGAGGATGCAAACAAGTTAGCTGCGTCCAACCTCCATGAACTGCTCAGATGCTGGGAAAACTATCACAGGCTTCTTACTGCTGAGGCGCACGCAAGGCACATCCTCTTCAGGGAGGAGACAAGATACCCCGGCTATTACTACAGGTCAGATAAAGACTTTATTGATGACGATAACTGGAAGTGTTTTACAAATTCAAAATACGACGCTGCAACAGGAAAGTGGGAATTCAAAAAGGTTCCCTATGTCCAGTTGTTTCCGTAGTTAGTGGTTATGAATGGGGTTGGGATTTATTGTCTCAGCCCCATTCTTTTTTTAAGTTTGGGTAGCCGCAAACTTTAGTTTGCGTAATTAGGGCAATTTTAGAGCGCAGGCTAAAGCCTGCGGCTACACTATTGTTGTTTGTAAAAAGGGAGATGGCTTCATGTCTGATCAGAAAGGCTTACTGATTATTGGCGGCGGTATAAGCGGCCTCACTACTGCAATTGAAGCAGCAGAGGCAGGCCATAAGGTTACAATAGTTGAAAAGAACCCCTACCTCGGCGGAAGGGTTGCACAGCTCAATAAATATTTTCCAAAGCTCTGCCCTCCAAACTGCGGCCTTGAAATCCAATTCAAGAGAATAAAAAATAATGCAAATGTTACAATTTATACCCTCGCAGAGGTAGAAAAAATTACAGGCGAAGAGGGGAATTATGATGCGGCAATCAAGGTCAGGCCGCGCTATGTAAATGATAAATGTGTTGGCTGCGATGCCTGCGCTCAGGCATGTCCATCTGAAAGGCCGAATGAATTTAACTTTGGCATGAATAAGACAAAGGCAGCATACATCCCATTTGAACAGGCTTTTCCGTTTTTATATGCGATTGATGAAAAATACTGTGCAGAAGACTGCAAAAAGGCATGTCTTGATGCATGTAAATATAATGCAATTGATTTTAATATGAAGCCTGAGACAATTAATCTCAAGGCTGGCGCGATTATCATGGCAACAGGCTGGAACCTGTATGATGCTTCAAAGATAGATAATCTCTCATTCGGCAAGGCGCAGAATGTTATTACAAATATGATGATGGAGCGGCTCGCAGCGCCGAACGGTCCGACAAATGGAAAGATACTCCGTCCCTCTGACAACAAAGAGGTAAAAAATATTGCCTTTGTCCAGTGCGCCGGCTCAAGGGATGAGAACCATCTTTCGCATTGCTCATATATATGCTGTCTTGCATCATTAAAGCAGACTACCTATGTAAGGGAACTATATCCAGACTCAAAGGCGCAGATATTTTATATAGATATCCGCACCCCCGGCAGATACGAGCAGTTCTACTGGAAGGTGAGGGACGATAAAAATGTCACCCTTACAAAGGGCAAGGTTGCAAAGATTACCGAAGACCCTGCAACAAAGGATGTTATAGTTGAGGCAGAGGATATAGCAGCAGGAAGCAAAATCAAGGCGAGCTTTGACATGGTTGTGCTTGCAGCAGGCATGGCGCCCAGCACAAAGGAATCAACATGCGGAATGAATATCCCCCTGACTGATGAGGGGTTTGTAAATGCGCCTTCCCTGCAAAAGGGTGTGTATGCAGTCGGGACTCTCAAGAGCCCTGTTGATGTTGCAAGGTCTGTTCAGGATGCAACAGGCGCTGTTTTAAAGGGCATACAGAGTCTGGTGAGGAGATAGGGCATGGAAAAGAAGTTTGGCGTATATATATGCAAAGGCTGCGGGATAAATGATGCAATTGATGTAGAGAGGCTTACTAATGTTGCAACAAAGGACATGAAGATGCCATCCTGCAAGACCCACGATTTCCTCTGCGGGCCTGAGGGTGTGCAGCTTATCAAAGGCGATATTTCCAATGAAGGCGTTAACACAATAATAATTGCAGCCTGCTCGCCGCGAGTAAAATATGAGGAGTTTGATTTTCCGAATACAATAACAGAGCGTGTGAATATCAGGGAGTTTGTTGCATGGAGCCAGCCTCCAAAAACAGAAGATACGCAAAATTTAGCATCAGACTATCTGATGATGAGCATTACAAAGGCGCAGAAGGTAGACCTTCCCCAGCCGAATATCCTTGAAGGCCTGAGTTCAACAATACTTGTTATAGGCGGCGGCATAACAGGCATGACATCAGCGATTGAGGCGGCAAATGCAGGTTATAAGGTTGTGCTTGTAGAAAAGGAGCCGCAGTTAGGCGGCTTTGTAAATAAATTATACAAAAAAATACCAACAGCAGAATTCAAAGAACCTCTGATAATTGATACTGACATAGACAAGATGGTAAAACAGGTTGAGGGTAATGCTAATATCAAGGTTTATAAATCAGCAAAGGTAGAGAAGACCGACGGCCAGCCGGGATTATATGATGTAACCATATCAGCAAACGGCGCATCTGAGACCATGAAGATCGGCTCCATTGTCATGGCAACAGGATGGAAGCCTTATGATGCGGCAAAGATTGACCACTTAGGCTACGGCAAATTTAAAAATGTGGTTACAAATATTGAATTTGAAGAGCTCGCAAAAAAGGGCAATGGAAAGATTTATAGGCCGTCAGATGGCAAAGAGGCAAAAAAGGTTGCCTTTATCCAGTGCGCAGGACAGCGCGACCCGAATCACCTTCCATACTGCTCTTCTATGTGCTGTGTAACATCACTCAAGCAGGCAGGATATGTAAGGCAGAATCCTGATGCATTGGCAATGATATTTTACATTGATATAAGGACGCCCGGAAGGCTTGAGCTTTATTATAAAGAGGCGCAGAATAACCCCGGCATCATGCTCACAAAGGCAGATGTAAAGGCTATCAGCGATGCAGGGAATGGAAATCTGTTTGTTGAGGCAGAGAACACACTCCTCGGCGAAAAGATAAAGGCAGAGGCAGACCTTGTTGTTCTTGCTGTGGGCATTGTGCCTACAACAAAAGAGACTCAGGAATATCAGGACGGTCTGACATTGGCAGCTTCAAAGGGCGATGAGTCAAAGAAGGCATATCTTGAATCAACACCAAAGCCGGAATCTATCCTGAATCTAAATTACAGGCAGGGGCCTGATATACCATCGCTTGAGGGCGCCAATGGTTTTGCAGATTCTAATTTTATCTGCTTTCAGTATGAGACAAGAAGGACAGGTATATATGCGGCAGGCTCTGTGCGCCAGCCGATGAACATGATGGAGGCGCAGCAGGATGCAGCAGGCGCTTCATTCAAGGCAATACAGTGCATGGACCATATAGCAAAAGGCGTTGCAGTTCATCCGAGGGCATGGGACGAGACATTCCCTGACCCGCTTCTTATCAGATGCACAGCGTGCAAGAGATGCACAGAGGAGTGCCCGTTCGGCGCAATTGATGAGGATGAAAAGGGCATACCATTTTACAAGGTTAACAGGTGCAGAAGGTGTGGAACCTGCATGGGCGCTTGCCCTGAAAGAATCGTTGCATTCAAGGATTACAGCATTGATATCATCGGTTCAATGGTAAAGGCAATAGATGTGCCTGAAGAGGGATTCAGGATAGTAGCATTTATCTGCGAGAACGATGCCTATCCAGCTCTGGATACAGCAGGCATCAACCGCAAAAATATTGATCCGAGTGTGAGATTTATCCCTTTGCGCTGCCTCGGCGGCATGAACCTTGTTTGGATTGCAGATGCGCTTTCAAGAGGCATTGACGGTATACTGCTTTTAGGCTGCAAATTTGGCGAGAATTATCAGTGCCACTTTGTTAAAGGCAGCGAGCTTGCAAACGACAGATTAGGCAAGGTAGGCGAGACCTTAAACAGGCTCCAGCTTGAGGCAGAGAGGGTTCAGTTGCTGCAGGTATCTATTTCAGACTATGACAAACTGCCGGGTATGATAAATGAGTTTGCTGAAAAGATTAAAGAGATCGGCGCAAATCCGTTTAAGGGATTTTAAGGCAGTAATGAGTAATCCGTTATGCGTAATGAGTAAATTTTAAAGCCCATCACGCATTACCGATTACGCATTACGATTTTTTTGGAGGTTTAAATGGCAGAACAGGTTATAAATCCGGATTTAAATTTTGTGAAGGATATAATAGCCTCTGGCGGGGATA
>MHEL01000042.1:5089-5477 GCA_001803815.1 Nitrospirae bacterium RBG_19FT_COMBO_42_15
TTAAGGACAAGCTCCTTTCTAATCCTGATATATGGCTCTGCCATCAGTGCAGCGACTGCACAGCCTACTGCCCGAGGGGCGCAAAGCCCGGCGAGGTTTTGGGCGCAATAAGAAAGCTTAGCATCCAGCATTATGCGCTGCTTGGATTTCTTGCAAAGGCAGTTGGAAGCCCGAAGTTTCTGCTCTTTCTCTTTGCGCTCCCAACAGCAATATTCCTCATCATAACTGCCTCTATCGGCTCTCTGTGGAATGTTCCAAGAGGCGCAAATGGCGCCATAGTATTCTCAAAGTTTGTGCCTGTAATTTTTATAGACAGCGTATTTATTTCAACAGCGCTCTTTGCCTCTATTATGTTTGGATTTGGAATCCTGAAATACTGGAAGGATAT
>MHEL01000043.1 GCA_001803815.1 Nitrospirae bacterium RBG_19FT_COMBO_42_15
CCTCGGATAAAAGGCAACCCTGTTTTTAAAAAATTCAGTAAAACCTCCTGAGCCCTCTACCTCGCCAAGCGTAACATTTGTCTGATAATAGTCATCTGGAGTAAGGTACAAAAAGAACGGCGCCTTTCCTTCCTGCTGTATGGCAAGCATGTCAGAGATGCGGGAATAGTCCTTTTCCAAAACAGCGGATAAATCCTTTGCAAGCTCCTCTCCATCTTTGTAAAAGTGAACCTGAAAATGCTCGGATTCCACTACCTTCCACGAGAAGAACCTGTCTCTTACCTTATTTGTCCCGAATTGCTCCTCTGCACCGGTTGATGTAAGAAATTTTCCACCGCCGCAGCCGGCAGAGAATAGGATAGATGAGATTAGGATAGAGAGAACTAATTGCTTAAACCGTTTAAACTGTTTCAACAGTTCAAACCGGTTTATTTGTTTCTTCATGGTGGATAATTTAGCATATAGGTAGTTTTTGTCAAGAGAAGAAAAAAAATAATTTGAAAAACCCTTGCATGATATTACCAAAATAATATAAAATATATGCCTATTATTGTGTTATACTATTTTAAATATTTGGTTTGCTTGATGCTTTTATGGGGGTTAAAAGAAAGCTGATGTTTAAATGGATTTTTCCCTTCCTTTTGCTCTTTATTACAATAATCCCTGTGCAGGTTTATAGTGAAGAGAAGGCTCTTAAAATCGGCAGGATGAAGGTATCAGTATGGCCTGAGTATGATACTCAAGGCGTGCTTGTTGTGTATGAAGGCCGTTTTGCAGATAAGGACGCCTTTCCAGCACAGATTACCTTTATCTTTCCAAAAGGCGTGACAAAACTCACAGACGCCTGCTCCCTTTCGCCAAAGGGGCAGCACTTCTGCCAGCTTTATGATATTGAGAAGAAGGGAAATTACAATCAAGCCGCAATGAATCTGCCTTACGGTGATTTCTTTATAGACTTTCAATACAGCCCATTCAAAGGCGGCAAGGACAAGTCCTTTGAATATGTAATCCAGTCAAAATACGATATTATGAATCTTGAGGTAAACATCCAGCAGCCGCTCCGTTCAAATAATTTTTCTATTGTACCTGCCTCATCAAAGCAGACAAGAGACAATGAATTTAATCAATACCATTATTCAATGAAGGATATCCCTGCAAATCAGGAAGTCAGATTTAAGATTAATTATATAAAAGAGGACAATAATCCTTCTGTTGATATAAAATTCGGCGGCATGGCAAGGCAGGATACCACAGCAAGGGATATTGCAATACTTGCTGTTGGCGCTGCTATTATAATAGGTTTTGGGGTTTATAGGTTTTTAATAAAGAGGACAAATTAAGAGGTAAAGGAGTAGGGGCAACCCCCTGTGGTTGCCCAACATCAGGGCAGGCACAGGGGCCTGCCCCTACCTTTGTTATATGCCAACATCAAAAAAAATAAAAATATACCTGCTCTCTGTAGCCCTTGTGGCCATTTTTTTTGGTTTTAAATATATCTTCTGGCCGCAGGCAGGAGGCGATACAGTGCTTGGGATTTCCCACAACCTTGCCTGCCCATGCGAATGTCCTATGGTGCTTGAGGACTGCCACATGAGCTGCGGTTTAGAATGGAAGGACATGATTGGCCAGAAGCTGCAGGGAGGCCTTACAAAAGAGGAGATTGTGGAGTATTTTTATAAACGTTATGGCGATGAGGCAATGCTCACTATTTCCCAAAGGCTCGGCGGCAAGTGGTATCAGTTTACAAGGGGAGGGTTTCCTTTAAAAGAGGCATTAATATTTACAGCAATCCTCTTTGTATGGGGAGGGGTGGTGTATCTGGTTATTGTAGCGCTCCTATCAAAATTAGGGGGTAGAAATAAATGACCGGTCCATATTATGGCGCATTGATTATTGCTATTGCTTCGCTTGTCATCACAGGTCTTATTATCAACAGGCTCTTAAAAAAGGGTGATGAGATGCTTGGGATGATGGCTGGCATGACAATGGGCATGCTTGCAGGGGTGACAGTTGGCACATTTATACTCCTTCCAACAGGCAATTTTCTTGCAGGTGTGATGATTGGCAGCATTGTTGGCATTTTCTTTGGCGTGCCCATCGGCAGGTTCGGCGGTTTTATGGGCGCAATGGAAGGGCTTATGGCAGGATGGATGGGCGGGATGATGGGCGCTATGCTGGGCCAGATGATGAGGCCGTTTAACCTGAATATATTTATGCCTTTTTTCTTTATCCTATTTTTTATTACCATAGCAGGCCTGATCTATCTTGTTCATTCAAGAAGCAAGAAAAGGGTTCCCCTTATTATAAGCAGATACGGGGCTATGGCTGCTGTTATAGCCCTTATAGCTATTGTCAATATTGATTTTTCAATAACGCCGAAGGCATCGCCGCTTCAGGGATTGGTGTCAAGCGGCTCAGGGATTGTAGAGGAAGAGGTGAGGCAGAGAAAAAAGATGACAGCAAAGGTAAATGACAATGGAGTGCAGGAGATAGAGATTGTTGCCCTGAATGACAATTACTATCCAAAAGAGGTTATTATAAAAAAGGGTGTTCCTGTTCGCGTGACATTAAAGGCTGGAAGACATTCAGGATGTTTAAGGGACTTTGTTTTACCGTCGTTTAATATTAATAAGATAATCCCGACAGAAGGAAGCACATATTTTGATTTTACGCCAAAGAAGAATGGGGAGATACCATTCAGATGTTCTATGGACATGTATCATGGAAAGTTTGTTGTGGTTGATGAGATTTCAGAAGCCCCTGTTAAGAAGTCATCCAGTCTTGTTCCCCCCTCATCAGGAGATAAGGCTAAGGCAAGTGTTGAAAAACCAGATATGGTCATGATTCCATCAGGCGAGTTTACAATGGGAAGCAGCGAGAAAGAGATAGTGGATATTATAAATAAATTTGGCGGAAAGGCTAAGCCTGTGTGGTATAAAAATGAGACGCCTCAAAAAAAGATCTTTGTAAAGGATTTTTATATAGACCGTTATGAGGTTACAAATAGCCAGTACAAAAGATTTAAAAGCGACCATGTTATCCCCTTTGATAGGGAGAATCATCCTGCTGTAAATGTGAAATGGGCAGAGGCAGATGCGTATTGCAGATGGCTTGGCAAGAGGCTCCCAACAGAAGAGGAATGGGAAAAGGCAGCAAGGGGGACAGATGCAAGGCAATTTCCATGGGGGAATGATTTTGATAAGGCAAAGGCAAATACAGCAGCATCCGGCCTTGGCGGCGAGGCAAGGGTAGGAAGCTACAAAGAGGAGACAACAGCATCACTGTTTCCCGGCGGCACTATTCCTGTTAGAAGCCTTGAAAAGGGCGTGAGCCCTTACGGTGTGCATGATATGGCAGGCAATGCATGGGAGTGGACAGATACATGGTATGACAAGGAAAAGGGCTTAAAGGTCTTAAAAGGCGGCTCATGGATTGCGCCGCCTATCAGCGCAAGGAGCGCTGTGCGCCTTGCGGATAATCCATTTGTTATGTCAAATGATTATGGGTTCAGGTGTGCCTCTGATAGAACGGCTTCGTAAAAAGTCCATCTGCTGCGTTGTCGCTTCGGCCTCGCATCCTCACATACTAACATGTATGCTGCGGTGCGAGTCCTCGCTCCGCCTTGCATCTGGAGCTTTTTACTTTGCCGTTTGTTTTGTGAAATTATGAAGAAAATACTCATTAGTGGAATAGTATTGATTCTTATAATAACAGGCATTGTGGTATTCCTCTCTTTCAGCCTCAGTGCAACCTCTGCCTCCGGCGATATTTCGTCTGTAGGCAGGATGATGTTCTTCAGATACGGTATTGCAAAAAATCTTACTCCACAGGATGAGAAATTTATATTTGAATACAACTGCTTTAAAAGATGCCACAGCAGGGATGTTATTGACAGGGCAAATCATACGCCATTTGAATGGGCAGCAGTTGTTGACAGGATGAGAAATGTTAATAAAGTTAAATTGAAAGACAGAGAGGCAGCAGTAATAATTCGGCATCTCCAGACAACAAGACTTCCGCTTGTATCTTCCCTTTCATCTGATATTGTCCAGAAGATGTTTAAGCAGTTGTGGAAGAGCGATTTTGGCGAGGGGGATGTATATATAGATGTGGTGTATTCCACGTCTGAATATTTCAAGGCAACAGGCGCACTTGCGCATCTTGAAAGATTCAAGGCAGATGAATATCTTGTCTTTCTGATAAATCTTACTGTCCATACAGGAAAGCTGGCGCCATATAGGATGGATGAGCTTGCAGTAATGAGGGATGATAAGGGAAGGGAGATAATGCCTATTGAAGGATGGGAGATAATATTTGAAACAGGCGATAATCATCATAGAGAGGGGATTATTAGATTTCCAAAGAAGGATTCATCAGGCAAGCCTGTTATTGATAAAGATACAAAATCATTTGAGCTTATTATAAAGGATGTGGCAAGAATTAAGCAGAGGATTTTTAAATGGGATTTGCCTATTAAATATCCAGAAGGGGTGTAAAATAGGGTGTAGGGGACAGGGGGTAGGGTGTGAGAGCATCTGACCCCTCTGACTAAATCTGTAGATTTGGAGGTAGAAAATGGTCAAGGTTTTTTTGAGATTGTTTGCTGTGATAATGATAGCTGCCCTTCTTTTTTCCTGCACAAAGAAAAAGGAAGATGATGCTGGTCTGCCCGGGCCGAATGTGGGAAGCCCTGCGCCTCTGTTTACATTAAAGGATATAGATGGCAAGGAGATAAGCCTTAATGATTTTAAAGGAAAGGTTGTTCTAATTAATTTCTGGGCAACATGGTGCAAGCCATGTCAGGAGGAGATGGATGACCTTGAGTCTGCATATAAGAAGAATATTGATAAAGGCCTTGTTATCCTCGGAGTGGATGTGAGGGAGGAGAAAAAGGATGTAATAGAGTTTTTGAAAAAATATAAGGTTACATATCCTATACTCATGGATTTTGACGGAAAGGTTGTTAAGGATTATCAGGTAATGGGTGTCCCAACCACCTATTTTATAGACAGGGACGGCATTATCAGAGACAGGATATTTGGAGGCATGAATGAGCTTGTTATAGAGGCAAAACTGGAAGATTTGCTTAAAGTTGCAAAATAAAATTCTACCCTATTGACAGATATAAAATTAGGAGTATAATTTTTCCCTGTTATTTTAAATTAAAGATGCAGTTTTAAATTTAACAAAAAAGGGGGTGAGATAATGAAGAGATTTGCTATTTTTGTGGTAATCTTGGCCTTTTTAACAGTGCCTGTCTTATCCGGCTGCCAGAACAAACAGATGCAGCAGGAGAATGAAAATCTAAAAAAGCAGGTAGAGACCTTAAAGGCAGATAAGGGCAAGTTAGATGCACAGGTAAAAGATCTTACAGGCAAAGTAGATGGACTTACAAAGGAAAATGCAGACCTGAAGGCAAAGGCAGAGAAGGCAGCAAAGCCTGCAGCAAAAAAGGCGCCAGCAAAAGCACCTGCAAAGAAGAAGTAATATTTTATAGTTTTATTTTAGGGAGTAAGTATAGGGCAGTCTTTAATAAGGCTGCCCTATGTTTTTTTGTGTTGACACAAATCAGCATAGCATGTTAATTTTAATGCACATTTAAATCATTTGGAGAATAATTTGAAGATAGCAATTACTGGAAAAGGCGGGGTAGGAAAGACCACACTTGCTGGCATATTAGCAAGGCTATATGCAGATGAGGGCAAGAAGGTTCTGGCAGTAGATGCAGACCCGGATGCAAATCTTGCATCTGCCCTTGGTGTGTCTAAAGAAGATGTTGAAAAGATTGCACCCATTGCATCTATGGCAGATTTAATAGAGGAGCGGACAGGCGCAAAGGTCGGTTCAATCGGCGGCATTTTTAAGCTAAACCCAAAGGTTGATGATATACCTGACAGGGCAAGCTTTAAGCTGAATAACATAAAACTGATTGTAATGGGCAAATCCAAAGAGGGCGGCGCTGGCTGCTACTGCCCTGAAAATGTTTTTTTGCGAAGGCTGATACATCACCTTGTCTTACAAAGGGACGAGGTGGTTATAATGGATATGGAGGCAGGCATAGAGCATCTCACAAGAGGGACTACAAGCGGTGTGAATGCCTTTATAGTGGTTGTTGAGCCTGGTCAGAGGAGCCTTCAGACAGCAGGCAGTGTAAAGGCGCTTGCTACTGATATCGGCGTAAAAAAGGTTATGGTAGTTGGAAACAAGATTCATTCTGATTCTGATAAGGAGTTTATAAAGAATGCACTTCCTGATGCAGAGGTAATAGGATTTATATCATTTAATCAGGATATTATTAAGGCAGATGTAGAAGGAAGAACAGCATATATTCCGGGAAGCAAGCTTGTTGAAGAGGTAAAGGCAATAAAGGAGAATCTTGACAGAAGATATTGATATAAAGGAGAGAAAAAAAAGACTCAGAAAAGAGATAATAGATACGAGGAATAACCTGTCTATTACTGAAAGATTTGAGGCAACTAAAAAGATAAAGGATGCGC
>MHEL01000044.1:0-3511 GCA_001803815.1 Nitrospirae bacterium RBG_19FT_COMBO_42_15
TTTTGGTGCGGGGGTTTATCCTGCAAATGAAGGCAGCGGCAAGGCATTTTCAGAGGCAGATGCAAAGGCAAGCGGCCTGTTTGTAGAGGAAGGACATAGGCTTATAGAGAGGCTTTTTGAGAGGTAATAAAGAGAGGAAATTACCGCAGTTGGCAGTTGGTAGGTTGGGTTGAGGAACGAAACCCAACCTAATCATAAAAAGCAATGCGCTATCGCAGGTCAAAGGCAAAGGGGGTGGCTGTATCTGGACATTGCCGCACAACGATAATGATTTTTCCCTGCGATGGAGGCTTATAAAAAGCTATTTTAGCAGACAATGTCAGGATGAATATAAAGGCATATTCAAGTTTTCATCGTTATGTAAAACAGGGCATTTACAAGAACGATTGGGGAGCGGATTGTGAGATTCAATTTGATGAGGATGTAGGGTATGAATGAATTGTTGGGTTTCGCTTTGCTCAACCCAACCTACCAACTGCAGTAAAAATGTGTAATTTTTTTTGAAATTGGATTGACATGGTTTGTTAAAAAAGTGTAGAGTTTAGACAGTTTTTAAGGAGGGAAAATTATGAAATATAAAAATTCTGAGATAAAAATAGATCAGCTAGTCACTTACCTGAGTGCTAGCAAAATAAACTTGTCACCAGCATTTCAACGAGGTCATGTTTGGAATGTTCGGTTTAGAAGAAAATTAATCCAGAATATGCTTGAGGAGAAGCCGATACCAGCAATATTCTTATATAAAGAAGCCTCCGGCACTACTTACCTTTATAATATTTTAGATGGGAAACAAAGGTTAGAGTCAATTATTTTGTTCATAGGAAGCCAGAGAGATGATTTAAAAATTAATAACTGGAAGAAATATTTTTTTAGACCAGTTGATCATAGTGCAGGGCAATTTTGGGTTTCAATTAATGGTGGGAAGAAAACATTTAAGGACCTTGATGACACGTTGGTAAGAAATTTTAGTGAATATGTAATTCCAGTCATTGAAATCACTCTAGATGAAAATGTCTCATTGGACGAAATTATTTCGCTATTTGTTGATATTAATCAACAAGGGGTTGCCGTAAAACGCTTTGACATAGTTAAAGCGATGTGTAAAAACGACAGTATACTTAAAGCGTCTTTCCGGCAAATTGCTCTAGAACAGAAAAGAGGAGACGATGTTTATTATAAAATGATAAACAATAACTTTACACAAGTTTTAAAGAAATTAAGCATTATTGAGAAAGTGCCTGAAAGTAACAGCAAGGTAGATAAGATGTGGGAAAAATTCCTAGAAATAGTTGTTTTTTGCATTTCAAAGCAACATCAAAAACCCGTTGAGATATTAAAGGGATTTATTGGTGGAAAATTGAAAGGTGAATACAAACTTACTAAACAAACGCTGGACATTTTAAGGAGAATATTCAGCCTTCTTAAATTAACTTATTCTGATAATAAAATCGCTAATTCAAAATTAGCGAAAGATTACACTCACTTCTATACAATGGCAACTGCGCTTGCTGCTACGGATTTGTTAACTAAGTTTAATAATTCGGAACTTGGAGGAAAGTTAATCTCTATGTCAGCCATCGTTGATGCAGGTAAGGATCAGACTAAAAAAGTCACTAAAGGAATTAGAGAGTATCTCGAGTTAGCGTCAAAGCATACTACGGACACAGCGAGAAGAGCAAGGCGTAATGAACTTTTTTATGAAATGATTTGCAGCCTGTGAAAATGTTACAGCAGAAAGAGAAAAAGAGACAGATTTATTTCTCCCTAATTCTGGGGACACCATACTTAACTTTTGGCATTGATGACAAAAAGGCTTTTGAGGTCAATTCTTTATATTGGTAAAATAGATTTTAAAATGCTATAGGCTTCATATAGCAATGCCGTGCAATTTACCACATAACCTATCGCGGCAATGAATGAAAAAATCGCCATTAAAAATTCGCCTCTAATTTTATCCTTGCAAAATGAAACTGCTTGTTTTAAAATGCAAGCATGATATTAGAGAGGGAACTAAAAAAGGCAGTCATAGCCTCCCTTGCCAGATACCCTGTAGTGGGATTGATTGGCTGTCGTCAGGTTGGTAAAACCACCCTTGCCAAAATAATTGCAAAGGCACTAAGGAAAAGGGTTGTTTACCTTGATATTGAATTGCCTTCGGATCTGAGTAAACTGCAAGAACCTGAATTATATTTAAACCAATTCACTGACTGCCTCGTGATTATCGACGAGATACAGCGTATGCCTGCGCTTTTTCCGCTTATACGGGCTATGGTAGATAAAAAAAGGGTTGGGGGAAGGTTCCTTATTTTAGGTTCAGCCTCGCCGCAGTTGATTAAACATTCTTCAGAAAGTCTTGCAGGCCGCATAATCTACCATGAGTTAAAACCCTTTGTCCTGAACGAAACAGGCCATGATAACCTTAATGCTTTGTGGTTAAGGGGAGGTTTTCCCAATAGCTACCTTGCAAAAGATTCCAATGATAGCTTTATCTGGCGGGAGTCGTTTATCAGAACATATCTTGAAAGGGATATACCGCAGCTCGGCATCCATGTGCCGTCAATAAATTTACGGAGATTTTGGACAATGGTTGCGCATATGCACGGACAACTCTGGAATGCAAGTAAGATTGCAAGTGGGCTTGGGCTTTCAGCGCCAACAGTAAGACATTATCTTGACATCCTTGAAGAAACATTTATAGTGAGGCAGATTCAGCCTTACCATTTCAATATCAAGAAAAGGTTGATAAAATCACCAAAGGTCTATATCCGCGATTCAGGTCTTTTGCATGCCTTGTTAACGGTAAAAACATTTGATGACTTGCAGGCGCACCCTGTTGTTGGCAGTTCATGGGAAGGGTTTGTTATTGAACAGATAGCAGGAATCTTGCCCGAAAACACCCCGCTCTATTTTTATAGAACAGGCTCAGGCGCAGAAATTGATTTGCTGTTCTTTGACAGGAAAAATCGGCCAATAGCAATAGAGGTTAAATACTCTCTGAGCCCGAAGGCAGAAAAGGGATTTTGGATGGCATGTGAAGACCTGTCATGCAAAAAGGGGTTTATTGTCTATCCCGGCAAAGAATCTTATCCCATAGGACGAAATATCTTTGCGCTGCCTGTTAAAGAACTATCAAAAATTGCGAAGGAACTTTGAGTGGCAATGAAGGAAATTGGATTGCGTATGTCTGCAAACTCTGCTATCAATATAAGAAAATCCGACATAGAGATAGAGTTCTATCGGAGTTCAGGCCCGGGCGGTCAGCACAAGAATAAGACCAGCACTGCCGTCCGCATAAGACATATCCCAACAGGGATAGTTGCTCAAGCATCGGAGCGGCGCTCTCAGCATCTCAACAGAGAGATTGCCATGCAAAGGCTCGAAAAGGCCATTGCAAGGCTCTTGTTTAAACCCAAGAAGCGTATCCCCACCAAAACCACGGAATCACAAAAGAGAAAACGGCTTGAGGAAAAGAAAAAGCTTGCAAAGAAAAAGGCATTGAGAAGGATTGCAG
>MHEL01000044.1:3597-4781 GCA_001803815.1 Nitrospirae bacterium RBG_19FT_COMBO_42_15
CTCTTGCTTCTCGTTTTACTGTTCGCTGTATCATTAACTGCTTGCGGCAAGAAAGAGGAGCCTGTAAAAGAAGAAACTCAAACTTCAGTAGTGGAAAAAAAGTCCGAGGTAGCGCCGACTGTTGAAGCAATTCCAGCAGAATTTGCAGAGGCATATAAAAATGTGGTTGTTGTCTCCGAGATAGAGGGCGTTGACTGGCAAAAAGGGACAATAACCGCTATTGGTCGTGGTTATCCTCCAAAGGACATTACAAATCCGGCACAGATAAGGATACTTACAATGCGTGCGGCAAAGGTAGAAGGCTACAAAGCCCTTCTTGAGACAATCCTGAAGATGAAGACGCCTCCTGACAGGGGCATGAAGGAATACCTTGACGAAAAGCATATAGAAATGACTCGAATAGAAGGCTTTGTTAAAGGCGCAATGGTAGTTAAAGAAGAATATAAGGACGACGGTAGCGCTGAGGTTACTTTGGAAGTTCCAATTACAGGGGGGAGTGGGCTGGTGGCGGTGCTTAAATAAGTTGGTTCACGCTGGAAAAGATTACAGAGGATATTATACAGAGGATATTATGTTGACAATCATTAAATTCTTGCATCTCATGTCTTTAGTTGTCTGGATTGGCGGGATAATATTCTTTTCTTTTATTGCAGCGCCAGGCATATTTAAAATCCTGCCCAGAGAGACCGCAGGCGATGTAGTTGGCGATATCTTTCCTAAGTACTGGCTGATGGGCTATATCTGTAGTATTACAGCCCTCATAACAATCATCATGCTCTCTTTTCTGGAGCGAACCTATCACTGGAATAGGATTGGATTGCTGATTGTCATGGTAGGAATAACCTTTTATTCAGGGCTGGTTGTTGGAGCGAGCGCAAGGGGTATCAAGGCCCAGATACGTACCGTTGAAGATCAATCGCGCAAAGAGGCGCTTGGGGCTGAGTTCAGAAGTCGCCATAAGATATCTACAATCCTGAACAGCACGATCTTGATCTTAGGGGTGGTAGTTATATTTTTTACAGCACGATCATTGAAGCTTTAGACAGCAATTGTCCTATTGCAGATAGACCGGCTCCCAGATACAATTTCACATACACCATTTCGGAATAGCCCAGTATACGCTCACTGTTTTCATGAGCAGAGAAGATATAATGTATTCCGATTCTCAAAAAGAAAGAGATAAG
>MHEL01000044.1:4869-6180 GCA_001803815.1 Nitrospirae bacterium RBG_19FT_COMBO_42_15
AGGCATTTGAGAATGCGAGAAGGGAAAATAAGCCCATCTTTCTTTCCATAGGATATTCAACCTGTCATTGGTGTCATGTAATGGAAGAAGAATCATTTGATGATTCGGAAGTGGCAAGGCTCATGAATGAAGTTTTTGTTTCCATAAAGGCAGACAGGGAAGAGAGGCCGGACATTGACAGTGTTTACATGGCGGTTTGCCAGATGCTGACTGGCAGCGGAGGGTGGCCGCTGACAATCCTCATGACACCGGATAAAAAACCATTTTTTGCCGGAACCTATTTCCCCAAAGAAAGCCGTTATGGAAGAATTGGAATGTTGGAACTGGTGCCGCAGATACAAGAAGTCTGGAGTAAACATTATGACGAAGTCGTGGATTCAGTGAATCAGATTACCAAAGCGCTCCAAAAGGTATCAATTGATGTATCCGGGAAAGAAATTAATGAAACTGCACTTAAGGCCACTTATATACAGCTTTCTCAAAGTTTTGATGAAGACTACAGCGGATTCAGTACTGCCCCAAAGTTTCCATCCTCCCACAGCCTTTATTTTTTGCTCCGTTACTGGAGACGTGTCAATAATAAAAGGACATTAGAAATAGTAGAGAGAACCCTTCAGGCTATGAGATATGGCGGTGTCTACGATCATATCGGATTTGGTTTTCACCGCTACGCTACTGATAGGGAATGGCTTATCCCTCACTTTGAGAAGATGCTCTATGATCAGGCTATGATTGCTATGGCGTATATAGAGGCTTATCAGGCAACCAAGAAAGAAGAATTTGGAAATACAGCCAGAGAAATTTTTACCTATGTGCTACGCGACATGACTGCGCCGGATGGCGGATTTTACTCTGCCGAGGATGCAGATAGCGAAGGTGAAGAGGGAAAGTTTTATCTCTGGACAGAGGAGGAGATAAAAGAGTCGCTATCAAGAGAAGAGGCTGAATTTGCTATTCAGATATTTAATGTTGAGAAGGATGGCAACTTTTCTGAGGAGGTAACTGGGCATAAAATAGGTAAAAATATTTTGCATTTTTCTAAGTCACACAAAGAGATAGCTCTTGCCCTTAACAGGGAAGAACAGGATGTAAGGAGGAGCTTGGAAGAGATCAGAAAAAAGCTCTTTGAAGTACGGGAGAAGAGAATCCATCCATATAAAGACGATAAAATCTTAACGGACTGGAATGGTCTTATGATTGTTGCACTGGCAAAGGGGGCACAGGTCTTTGATGAGCAACGATATGCAGAGGCTGCTCAATGTGCAGGAGATTTTATCTTGAACACCATGCAGAGAGAAGATGGTCGGCTTC
>MHEL01000044.1:6347-8851 GCA_001803815.1 Nitrospirae bacterium RBG_19FT_COMBO_42_15
GAGGGAGGATTTTATTTTACAGCAGATGATAGCGAAGAACTCCTTATTCGCTGGAAAGATGTGTATGACGGCGCTCTCCCATCGGGCAACTCTGTGGCAATCCTTAATTTTATCAGATTGGCCCGCATGACAGGCAATCCTAAATTTCAAGAAACAGCGCTACAGATTGTAAAGACATTTTCCCGAAGGGTGTTGCAATCGCTAATATCATATACTCAATTTATGTCAGGAGTAGACTTTCTTATAGGGCCTTCATATGAAATCGTTATTGTTGGCGACTCAAAGGCTGATGATACCACGGTCATGTTAAAGGCGCTTCGGGAACAATTTATACCAAATAAGGTAGTGCTATTTCGTCCAGCTGATGTAAAGCTGCCGGAAATCACTACTCTTACTGCGTTTACCAGCAATTTGATTGGTATAGAAGGAAAAGCAACAGCATATGTGTGTCAGGATTATGCCTGTAAGCTTCCAACGATAGATAGAGAAGATATGCTAAAGCTTTTGAATGTACCGGCTCAGCGGTGACTTAAAAATTATGATTGCAAGATGCCCTCATTCGTCATACCTTTAAGGCATGGTGGTTTTAGATAAATTTCTCCTGCATTCTGCACTGTTAATAATCATTTTTGCCTACATCTTAGACCTTCTCCTCGGCGATCCCAAATGGCTCCCGCATCCTGTAAGATGGATTGGCAGATATATTACATTCCTTGAAGATAAAATAAAAAGATTTGCTGATACTCCTTTATCTGAGAAGATCGGCGGGATTTTTCTCTTTATAATTGTTGTTGGAAGTGTATTTGGTTTAATTTGGTTTCTTTTATTACTCACCACTCACCACTCTCCACTCACCACTCTTATTTTAGCTGTCTTCCTCGCCTATACCACCCTTTCCATAAAATCCCTGCATCAAGAGGCATATTCTGTAATCCATGCCTTAAACCCCTCTCTGTCCCCCCTTTATCAAAGGGGGGAAGGGGGGATTGATGCGGCAAGAAAAAGACTTTCAAATATTGTCGGCAGGGATACGCAAAATCTTTCAGAAGAGGAAATATATCGCGCCGTTGTTGAAACCGTCGCCGAAAATACATCCGACGGCATCATTGCCCCGCTCTTTTATCTTGCTGTAGGCGGTCCTGCGCTGGCTCTCGCATATAAGGCTGTCAATACGCTTGACTCAATGGTGGGATATAAAAATGAAAGATATGAAAACTTCGGCTGGTTTTCTGCAAGAATGGATGATGCTACCAATTTTATCCCTGCAAGATTGACTTCCATACTCATTGTAGCTGCTTCCTTTATTTTGAGGTTTAACTGGAAAGATTCTTTAAAGATAATCTGGAGGAATGCACGAAATCACCCAAGCCCTAACGCAGGCTATCCAGAAGCAGCAGTGGCAGGCGCGCTGGGCGTCCAATTAGGCGGCACAAATTATTATTTTGGCGCGCCGCATAACAGGCCGTTCATCGGTGATAAAAATAATGAATTTACGATTAAATCAGTAAAAGATACTGTAAAGATTATGCACCTTGCAGCCTTTCTGGGGATTATTCTGTTTTCAGGTCTTTTATTAGTCTCTAATCTATATATTTGGTAATTGTCAAATCTTATTTTAGCAGATATAATCTGTGCGAATGCAAGATTTGAGCTAAAGACAAGGAAAAGCTGGCTGGACAAGACGGAGCATACGTTGTTAGGTATGTGAGTATTTGAACAGTCAGCTTTGACGCAGTATTTAGCCAAAGATTGTATTAGCAGACATAGGAGGCTTTGTGCTGGACTCTTTCTTTAAGCCTAAATCTGTTGCAGTCATCGGCGCATCAAGGGAAGAGGGAAAGACAGGCCACAGCATCCTATCAAACCTTATCAATAGTAAACTTGTCCTCGCAGGCCTGCCCTCGAATGGTTCTATCGGGGGCAGTAAGCGGGGATTCCCCGGCCAAATATTCCCTGTAAATCCCAAAGCCTCTGAGCTTCTCGGACTCAAAACATTCCCATCTCTTGAAAAGATAGATGGCACAATAGACCTCGCGATTATCGTAATCCCGCCAAAATTTATACCAGCGGCGCTTGATGATTGCGCTAAAAAAGAGATAAAGGCTGCAATCATTATATCTGCCGGCTTCAAAGAAACCGGCGCAGAAGGCGCAAGGCTTGAAAACGAGGTAGCATCAAAGGCAAAAGAACTTGGCATAAGGCTCCTCGGCCCAAACTGCCTCGGCCTTATTGATACAAATTCAAACCTCAACGCATCATTCGCAAAAGGGATGCCTCCAAAAGGCCGGATTGCATTCTTCTCCCAATCAGGCGCATTATGCACTGCGATACTTGACTGGGCAATTGGCTCAAATGTCGGGTTTTCAAAATTTGTAAGCCTCGGAAATAAGGCTGATTTGTCTGAAATTGATTTAATAGAATATCTTGCAGATGACGATGAAACATCCGTCATCCTCGGCTATCTTGAGGGCATTGAGAATGGGAGTGTATTTATGGATGCTGCG
>MHEL01000045.1 GCA_001803815.1 Nitrospirae bacterium RBG_19FT_COMBO_42_15
AGGCGGTAACGAATGCTATAGGTGGCATTGAAAAGAGGAGGGCAAAGGATAAGGGAGTGTGCAAGGAGATAGCCCAGATAAAAGAAATTGTTAAAAGCTAAAATGTATAATGTAGGTTTGACTCCATTTGCCATTTGCCTTACCATTTGCCTTAGAGGAGACAAGGGACATTATAAAAATGGAAAAATGGGGCTTTATGACAAATTACAAGAAAGGAACCAATGCTGCAAATAGGTAACTTAAAAATAGAAAACAAACTGATCCTTGCTCCTATGGCTGGGATTACGAATCTTCCTTTCCGGCTGATTGTGAAGGATGAAGGGTGCGGGCTCGTAGTTTCCGAGATGGTCAGTGCCATTGCCCTTGTCAGGAACGGCAAGAAGACAAGGGACCTACTGAATAGCGACCCTTATGAGAGGCCGCTTGCGGTTCAACTGTTTGGTTCAGAACCGCAGATAATGGCGGAGGCCGCCAGGATCGTCGAGGGGTTTGGCGTTGATATCCTTGATATCAATATGGGATGCCCTGCAAAAAAGGTTGTCAGCTCAGGTTCAGGTTCAGCCCTCCTCAGGGATCCGCTGAGGATAAAGGCAATCATAGAGGCTGTTCGAGCGGCTGTAACAATACCATTTACAGTAAAGATCCGTTCCGGCTGGGATTCTAAATCTACTAATTATCTTGAAATTGGCAGGATTGCCGAAGAATGCGGCGTTGACGCAATAACCTTACATTCAAGGACCGCCGCTCAGGGGTTTGGCGGGAGGTCCGACTGGTCTCATATAGCAGAACTTAAGAAGGTATTGAATATCCCCGTCATCGGCAACGGAGATATAAAGACCCCAGAGGATGCCATGAGGATGCTGGACGAAACGTGCTGCGATGGCATCATGATCGGAAGGGGAGCCCTCGGGAACCCCTGGATATTCAGCAGGACACTGAAGTATATAGAAGAAGGGGTTCTACAGAAACCACCGTCAGAAAAGGAGATACACTTAACCATTAAACGGCATATTGAAATGTTGGCAGATTATATGGGAGATAAATGGGCTGTCAGGGAGTTCAGGAAGCATATAAGCTGGTATACCAAGGGGCTTTTCCACAGCGCGGATTTCAGGAAGAGCGTTATTCACATAGACAGCATGGAGGCTCTCATGGATGAGACTGAGGCCTATTTCGAGACCTTAGAGTCAATTGATGACGACTTCTCTTTCCAGGCATTCGTAAAAAAGAGCAGAAACGGCAATTATTTTTTTCAAGCCACCTCTTCCTTATAATTGCATCCCGCTGCAATACACTTTACTGATGTCCCTGCCTTTGTGTATTTTTCAACAACAAAGGCTGCCCCGTACTGGAGGCACGGCTTGTTAATCGGCTTGTCTCAGAGGGCATATTTACAGTTTGGGTATTTGGAGCAGCCATAAAAGGCCTTTCCGCTGCCCAAATTATTTTGCTCACCATTGTCTTAACAGAGGCAATCTTTCTTTACGCTAAAAAAAGACATCTGTTAACCTGTCCACTGTGCTCTCACAAGCAGCTAATTCATCAAACTGCATTGTCTATCCTCTTGATGAAGAGGTTGTTTCACAAATCCCTACAAACATCAATATCCATGACGCTATTATTGCAGCAACAGGCCTTGTTTTTAAAGATTTAATGGGGCAGGATGCTGCAATAGTTACAAAAGACGAATTAATAAAGCGCTCAAACCTAATCAGAACTATTTGGTAATACTTGCAGAGCAAACATGTTCATGATATGGATATGGAGGCTGCAAAATGACCTGTGTTATCTGCGGCAAGGAGTTTGAGGAGCATCATCCGGAGACTACAGTAATTAGTAAGAATGAGGGCATATGTGATGAGTGCGAGAAGATAGGCGGAGAGGATTTAATTATCCCCACATATTTTGGGGATACGCCATGATGTTATGTATGAAATAAGAAAATAGCGCTGTACAAAGAGAACGTTAAGATATAGAAAACCCTTAACATGCCTATAAATGGCCTGCATTGTAATTGCATGGGATAAGCTAAGACGTTGAGGAGCTGGATGGTCTACCTTGAACTCAATGGTATGTAATACTGCGTCCCTTTTTTCATTAAGGTAATCTGCTTTATCAGATCGTCCAAATCTGCACGGCTCTTTACAAAGTCTATGGATGTGGTCTGTATTACAAGCAGGGGGCTTTCTGAGTACTGGAAGAAGTAGTGGTTGTAAGCCTCGTTTAGGTCCTCAAGATACTTGCTTGGAAGCTCCTTTTCATACTCCCTTGCGCGCCTCTTAATGCGCTCAAGGAGAATGCTTACATCTGCCTGTAGGTATATTACTAAATCAGGCTTTGTTATCCGTGCATCAAGGAGATTAAATATCTGCTCATATAAGGCGAGCTCGTTTTCATTAAGATTCAAATACGCAAATATCCTGTCCTTATCAAAAAGATAGTCAGATATTGTTGCCCTTTTAAAGAGGTCCTGCTGTGCAAGCTCCTGCTGCTGCTTGTATCTGCACATCAGAAAGAATATCTGTGTCTGAAAGGCATGCCGCTGCTGGTCTTTATAAAAGCTTGTGAGAAAAGGATTCTCCTCTGCCTTTTCAAGAATCAGCCTTGCGTTCAGCTCTTTTGATAATAGCGTTGCAAGGCTTGTCTTGCCGACGCCGATTGGGCCTTCTATGACTACGTATTTGCCTTCCATAATATAAGGGTTCAAGGAATCACTGGTTTAAGTGCAAAGAAAAACCTTAAATAACTAGTGTGTTGCACCTTATTTTTATGCCTTTATGTTGTCATTCCGCACTTGATGCTGTCCTTCGCTACTCCGTAGCTATGGAACAGCGTAGGATAGCGGAATCCAGTCCTTCGACAAGCTCAGGATGCATGGTGAGCCTGTCGAACCATGGATTCCTGCTGGAGTTTACCCCGTACCTGATACGGGGCAGGAATGACATAATTATTGTAAATTTGCTATCCTGACTTTATCTTTTTCACGCCGCCTTCACTGCAAAGAGATTTTAAGAGTTCTGCTATACTTTTCTTCAGCACAGGATGAACCGCGTCAGGCGCAATGTCTGACAGAGGCTTTAATACAAATCCTCTCTTGTGCATCTCAGGGTGCGGTATCTTTAAATCTGCTTTATCTATTATATCATTATTGTATAGTAGTATATCAAGGTCTATTATGCGGGGGCCGTATTTTATCTTTCTCTCTCTGCCAAGCCTTGATTCAATTGTATGGCAGAGCAAAAGGAGTTCATGAGGAATTAAATCTGTTTTAATCTCAACAGCGCAGTTCACAAACCATTCCTGCTCTTTATAGCCGACTGGTTCTGCTTCGTAAAAACCTGAAGTCTTTGTAACCTCTATATGTTGATTCTCTTTTAAAAGATCAATTGCCTTTTTGCAGTTTTCAATTTTATTGCCAATGTTTGAACCGATTCCAATGTAGGCCTTTTTCTTTAATCCCCCCTCGCCCCCCTTTATTAAAGGGGGGATGGGGGGGTTATTTTCATTCACAGTTTCTTCATCCTCTCAATTGCCTCTAACATCCGTTCTTTTTTTACTGTTAAGGCAATGCGCACATAGCCCTCTCCATCTTCTCCAAAGCCGTTGCCCGGCGTTGTTACAAGCCCTGCCTTGTTTAAAAGATGCGCTGTATAATCTGCTGATGTAAAGCCCTTTGGCGTCCTGAGCCATACATAAAAGGTTGCCTTTGGCATTTCAAACTCTATTCCCAAGGAGTTTAACCCTGCAGCAAGGACATCGCGCCTCTCCTGATACACCTTTCTGATATCTGCTACAATGGACTGGTCGCAGGTCAGGGCCTCTATGCCTGCCTCCTGAATAACCTCAAATACGCCTGAGTCAAGATTGCTCTTAACCTTTCCCAATGCAGAGATTATCTCTTTGTTGCCTACTGCAAAACCTATCCTCCAGCCTGTCATGTTATAGGTCTTTGAAAGCGAGTGAAATTCTATCCCCACCTCTTTTGCGCCATCCACCTCAAGAAAGCTCATTGGCTTATAGTTGTCAAAATATATCTCTGAATATGCCGCATCATGTGCAACAATAATGTTGTTCTTTGCTGCAAATTCTATTACCCTTTTATAAAATTCCTTTTCTGCTATTGCAGATGTTGGATTGTTAGGATAATTTATAAACATGATCTTTGCCTTTTTCGCAATATCCTTTGGTATCGCATCTAAATCAGGCAGAAAATTGTTCTCTTTTTTAAGGGGCATAATATATGACTGGCCGCCTGCAAAGAGCGTCCCTGCATTGTAAACCGGATATGCAGGGCTCGGAACAAGCGCAATATCGCCTGAGTTTATATATGCAAGCGGAAAGTGGCCTATGCCTTCTTTAGAACCGATGAGCGTTAAGACCTCATCCTCTGGATTTAGCTTTACATTGAATCTGTTTTTGTACCAGTCTGCTGCTGCCTGTCTGAAAATGAGCAGTCCTTCATAGGATGGGTACTGGTGATACTTTTCGTTCTTAACTGCCTCCTGAAGCCGCTTTACTATATTTGGCGGCGTCGGAATGTCCGGGTCGCCTATGCCAAGATTTACTATGTCAATGCCTTTTTTAATTGCCTCCTGCTTCATCTTGTCTATGGAGGCGAAGAGATATGGCGGGAGATTTTTTATCCTTTCTGCCCGTTCAACTTTAATTTTCAATATAGACTTTCTCCTTTCATTTCAGCCCTAAAACATTCATCATATTATAAAGCCCAGGCTTCTGCTTTACTACCCATTTTGCTGCGCGGATTGCGCCCCTTGCAAAATTGTCCCTTGTATGAGCGCGGTGCGTAACCTCTATGCGCTCGCCCATGCCGCCAAAGATGACTGTATGCTCGCCGACAATATCTCCTGCGCGCACAGTCTGTATGCCGATTTCCTTCTTTTTCCTCTCGCCGATTATTCCCTGCCGTGCATAAACGCCGACCTCATTTAGATTTCTGTTCAATGCCTCTGCAATCACCTCTGCCATTTTTAAGGCTGTGCCGCTCGGCGCATCCTTTTTAAATCTGTGATGCGCCTCTACTATTTCAATATCATATTCATCGCCGAGTATCTTCGCAATATCAGCAATGGTCTTGAATACAAGATTCACGCCTACGCTCATGTTAGGCGCCATTACACAGGGAATAGTTTTTGTAAGTCCCTTTATCTCCTCTAATTCCTCATTTGAAAAACCTGTTGTGCCTATAACAAAGGGTATTTTTCTTATTGAGGCTATCCTGAGATTTTCAATTGTTGACTTTGGCATAGTAAACTCAATAACAACCTCTGAATCATCAATTATCTTGGAAAGGTTGTCTGTAATAGCTATGCCCACATTCCCCCACATAGCAGCCTCGCCGGCATCCTTTCCTACTGACTGATGCCCCTTTCTCTCTATTGCGCCTGACAGGTTTATCCCGTCTGTCTCCTGAATAAGCGCTATTATCCTTGAGCCCATCCTGCCTGCTGCGCCGTTTACTATTGCCTTGACCATGGTTTATGCCTCTTTGGTTTTTCTCTCAAAAAGTTCCTGAAATAAAGTTCAAGAACTCGTGTGGTCAATCTTGCTGAATCGGTGAAGGGGCGAATCGGAGAAGCGGGGATTGTTATTATTTCTCCCCCTCTCCGTTTCCCCGATTCCCCGTTTCGTCTGCGTCCTTGACCCCTTTGCTACTATATCAGCCCATACTCCTTTAATCCCTTTTTCAGCTTCTCTAAGTTTGCATCTGACATCGGGCAAAGCGGGAGGCGAAACTCTGCTGTGCATTTTCCCATCAAAGATAAAGCTGTCTTTACTGGTATCGGATTCGTCTCACAGAACATCAGTCCGTGCAGATTAAATGTTTTATAATGAAGCCTGTTCGCCTCCTTCAAGTCGCCTTTTTCAAAGGCGTCCCACATTGCTGACATATCCTTTGGGATGATATTTGCTGTAACAGATATTACCCCCTTACCGCCTACAGCATAAGTGGGAAGCGCGGTAAAGTCATCGCCGGACAAAATTGCAATTCTCTCTCCGCAGAGCTGTATGGTCTCGCTTATCTGCTGTAATGAGCCTGTTGCCTCTTTTATTGCAACTATATTTTTTATCTCTGACAGCCTCGCAACGGTTTGCGGGAGCATATTCACGCCTGTCCTTCCGGGGACATTGTATAGAACAAGCGGTATATCAACATCCTCTGCAATTTTTTTATAGTGCCTGTATAAGCCTTCCTGTGTAGGCTTGTTATAATATGGCGTTATAAGCAGCGCAGCATCTGCCTTTGCCTTTTTTGCGTGCCTTGTGAGCATTATTGCCTCATCTGTGCTGTTTGAGCCTGTGCCGGCAATAACAGGCACCCTTCTTTTAACCGACTCAATTGTAAACTCTATTACGCGATTGTGCTCTTCGTATGAAAGGGTCGCTGACTCGCCTGTTGTGCCGCAAGGCACAATACCATCTGTGCCATTTAAAATCTGGAATTCTATTAAATCACCTAAAGCCTTTTCATCCACCTTTCCATTTTTAAATGGCGTTACAATCGCCACCATTGAGCCTTTAAACATCTTAATCCCTCCTCACTGCCATGCTTCCTTGCATATTTTGCCTGTATATATAATCCTCGCCTCTCCTTCTAAAAACACATTGGAAAATTCCTTGCCATCCCAGTCAAAATATACCTTTAATGTCATGCCGCTTTTTGTTAATACTGAGACAGGAGATGCAGCAATACCCTTTGCGCCGGCAATTAAGGCAGAGGCAACAGAGCCTGTTCCGCACGCTAAGGTCTCGTCCTCAACACCGCGCTCATATGTCCTTATCTTTAATTTATGAGAGCCTGAAACCTTAACAAAGTTTGCATTTGTTCCGGCAGGCTGAAACAGCTCATGGTATCTTGTCTTTTTCCCTATATCAAATACATTGGTGTTTTCAATATCCTTTACAAAATAGACAACATGAGGAACACCGGTGTTTAAGCCGCATGCCTGATGATTTGCCCCTTCTATAGGCACATTAAAATCAAGCCTTAAGTCCTTCGGCTGTGTAAGCTGCACCTTTACACTCTTTCCCTTCAGCTCTGCCTTTATTATACCTGCCTTTGTTTCAAAGGACATCTGTTTTCCTGCAATCTTATTTACATAGGCAAATCTTGCGGCACACCTGCTTCCATTGCCGCACATCTCTGCCTCGCTTCCATCAGCATTAAAGAACCGCCACTTGAAATCCGCCTTATCAGAATTTTCAATCAGTATAAGGCCGTCCGCGCCAACAGAGAATCTCCTTCTGCACACACTGATTATAAAGTCCTTTATATTATCTGCATCAAGAATCCCTTTTCTATTATCAATAATAATAAAGTCATTGCCAGTGCCTGACAGCTTTGCAAAGGGCATCTTCTTTTTTATCTCAGAAATGACGGCACCTCCTCTTTTATAATTATATCCTCGTAATCCTGCCTCTTTCTTATAATATGATAATCCCTGCCTTTTACCATTACCTCTGCAATCAACGGCCTTGAGTTGTAATTTGAAGACATGGATGAGCCGTATGCCCCTGCGCTCATAACAGCAAGCAGATCCTCCTGCTCGCAGGCAATCTCCCGATTCTTTCCAAGAAAGTCCCCTGATTCGCATATCGGGCCGACTATATCTGCCTTAAACTTTTTTATCGGTTTTTTACGCACAGGGATTATATTGTGATATGCGCTGTAAAGGCTCGGCCTTATCAGGTCATTCATCCCTGCATCCACAATCACAAAATTCTTTCTCCCGCTCTTTTTCTGATAAAGAACCCTTGTAACAAGTATCCCTGCATTGCCGGCAAGGACCCTTCCGGGCTCTAAGATTAATGTATAATCCCTCTTCTTGCCTTTAATCAAAGGCACAATTGCCTTTGCAAGCTCCTTTGGCGCAGGAGGCTCTTCATCTTTATATGTAATGCCAAGTCCGCCGCCGACATCTATATATTTTATATTTATCCCCTCTTTTTTCAGATTATCTGCAAGTCGGAGTATCCTTTTTAAGGCATCAACAAATGGGGAAATCTCTGTCAGTTGCGAGCCTATATGTTTATGTATGCCGACTATCTCCACATTTGTCAGCCTCATTGCAGTCTGATAAGATTCAAGCGCCTCCTCAATGGGTATCCCAAATTTATTCTTTTTCAGGCCGGTTGAGATGTATGGATGCGTCTTTGGGTCAATATCAGGATTCACCCTTAATGCAATCCTCGCCTTTATGCCGATGCGGCCTGATATCTCATCTATCCTTATCAGCTCCTCAGAGGACTCCACATTGAACATTAAGATGCCTGCGTATAAGGCAGCGCGTATCTCATTATTGGTCTTTCCAACGCCTGCATATACAATCTTTTCTGCCGGTACCCCTGCCTTTAAAGCGCGGAAGAGCTCGCCTCCTGATACAATATCAGCGCCTCCCCCTTCATTTGCAAAGAGCTTTAGCACAGAAATATTCGGATTCGCCTTTACTGCAAAACAGACGATATGCGGTATTGCAGAGAATGCCTCATCAAAATTCTTAAAATGATTTGTCAGCGTCTTTTGGCTGTAGAGGTAAAATGGCGTTCCTATATCCTCTGCAATCTTTGCAATTGATACATCCTCGCAGTAGAGCTCTTTGTCTTTGTAATTAAAGTCATGCATCGTCTGAATTGCCCTTATTTTTGAGAGTTTTATATGTTTTTAACATACGATAGATGAAATGTCAAATGGAAAAAATGGCTTGACAAAAAGGGCATAGTATCCTAACATTGTAAGACTATGAAGTTGCATGAAAAGCCGATAAATACCATATCAGACGTATGGGATATGTACAGAGAAGACTTTAAGAGAGTAGAGTCGCAGATTATTGAGGATTTAGACTCAGAGGTCTCTTTAATAAATGATGTCGGCTATCACCTCTTAAAAGGCGGCGGCAAGCGGTTCAGGCCTCTTTTGATGGTGCTCTGCTCAAGGCTCTGCAATTATAACGGTTCAGATGATATTGTTCTTGCGAGCGTTGTTGAGTTCATCCATACAGCAACCCTTTTACACGATGATGTTGTTGATGAGGCTGATGTAAGAAGGGGCCAGCCGGCAGCTCGTTCAATATGGGGAAATCAAGCGAGCATCTTAGTCGGCGATTACCTCTATTCAAAGGCATTATACAAGGCAGTTACATTAAGGAATCAGGAGGTCAATGAAATCCTATCAACCACTACAAAGAAGATGTCTGAGGGAGAACTTCTGCAGCTTTCAAAGACTGCTGACATTAATATTACAGAAGATGAATATCTTAAGATAATTGACTCTAAGACAGCAACCCTTATTGCAGCAACCTGCCGGCTTGCAGGGGTCATAAGCGAGACAACTGAAGAAGGAAAAAACAGCCTCACAAGAATCGGCTGGAATATTGGCATGGCATTTCAGCTTACGGATGATACACTGGACTATACTGCAAATAAGGAAAAATTGGGGAAAACACTGGGTAAAGACCTTTCAGAAGGAAAGATTACCCTGCCGCTTCTTCATCTCCTGAAAAGCTGCGGAGAAAATGAACGGCCTATGATACACAGAATTATAAAGGAAGGCGAAATTGGAAATGAAGATCTTGAATTTATACAGGCGCTGTTTAAAAAATACAATTCTATAGATTACTCCATGGCAAAGGCAAAGGGGTATATAAAAACCGCGAAGCATGAGCTGTTATGCTATGAGGACTCTGCTGCAAAACAGGCGCTTATAGCAGTTGCAAATTATGCAATAATGCGGGATTTGTAAGCCCTACCCATTTATGAGAAAAGAGTCTCATCCCCTTGTAAAATTAGCCAAAGACGCAATAAAGGAATATATAAAAAGCAGGGGTATTATTAAACCGCCTGAGGATTTGGCAGAGGAGATGAAAGGACAGGCTGGCGTTTTTGTTTCATTAAAAAAAAGGGGGCAGCTGCGGGGATGCATAGGGACATTTGCTCCGACTGCTAAAAATATCGCAGAGGAGGTTATACACAATGCCGTCTCTGCTGCAACAAGGGATCCGAGATTTTCACCTGTTTCATTTTCAGAGCTTGAGGAGATTGACTGTTCAGTTGATGTTTTGACTGAGCCTGAAAGGATTGCAGGACCTGAAGAGCTCGATCCAAAGAGATATGGTATAATTGTAAGATCCGGGATGAAAAAGGGGTTGCTGCTCCCTGATATAGAAGGGGTT
>MHEL01000046.1:0-174 GCA_001803815.1 Nitrospirae bacterium RBG_19FT_COMBO_42_15
TTACTGCCAATAAATTCACCAGCGTCCTGATGAGTTATAAGAGAACACCCTGGAGATATGACGGAATTCTTACCGATAAAAATCTCTGAAGAAAGATCTAATATAACAGAGCTTCCTATAAATACATTATCACAGCCCTTGAGATTTTTTAGTGGATATTGACTCTGGATAAAT
>MHEL01000046.1:220-1132 GCA_001803815.1 Nitrospirae bacterium RBG_19FT_COMBO_42_15
GGAGAATAAGGGCACATATGGTGCTAAGAAAAAAATATTTTATGATGTAGTAAAAAAAGACCATAGAGAATTCCTTTGTTACTGTTAGGCCTTTGAGGGTGGCCTTAAAGGATTGATGGCCATACCCTCTTTTTCCTCAAAAGCCAGAGAGGCCAGCTTGCTTAGAGTCGCTGACAATGCAAAAAATAGCGTAAAAAACATAGAGTAGCCCTGAGAAAGAAAAAAAGCAGTTATAAGCTGGACAATAAACCCCAAAAATAACAAACCACCTATGGTTTTAAGCTCGGATGCCTCTTTTGTTATTACCTTCAGGTTCTTAATGCGTAAAAAACTTCTAATGGAAGATATTATAAGAGAAAGAAAAAGCATAAACCCTATCAGTCCTGTTTCAGTAATAATTTGAATATAGGAATTGTGCGCTGCCTGCCACCTTGGAATAAGAGAAAGCTCCTGTCTTAAATAGCCGAGCGCCATTGGAAAACAGTTGGCGCCAACCCCTGTTAAGGGGTTCTCTAAAATTAATTGATAAGCCCTCTTCCATATCTGCATACGGCCGAGTTCATCACTTACATTATAATCACTTTCTATCTCTGTGAGGGTCATATACCGTTCCACATTAATCTTATCTTCATATATTAAATAAAGTGCAAAGAACGCTATTAAAAAGGCTATCTTATAAGACCACCTGATTTTCTCAAATTTTGTAAATAAAATTAATAAAAATAGGGTTATTAAGCCAATAATCCCTGCCCTTGAGCCTGTTAGTAGAATTAGAACAATTGAAGCCCCAATAGCTGTTATTGCCAAAACCTTTTTTAAAATTCCTTCTTTATGCACTATATAAAAAAAACATAATGGAAATAAGGATAAAAGCACATAAGCAATATCATTTGAATCAAACATCTCACCATA
>MHEL01000046.1:1193-5164 GCA_001803815.1 Nitrospirae bacterium RBG_19FT_COMBO_42_15
TTGAGCCTTTTAATTGAATTTACTTCCAGTAAAAAGATCAAAAAAAATAGAATGTTCATCAAATAAATTAAAAAGATAAAATCAAATGCCACCTTCCTGTGATAGGCAAAGGGTATGCCTGCTATCATAACAAAATAAAAATACATATATTTTTTGGCCTCTTTAATGCTAAACATGGAAGATAATTGGTTCATGTTTGTCTTTAAAAAAACAAAAAAAAGAGTTGCTGCTCCCAAGAGTACAGCAGGCCTAAAAGGCTGAAGAAACAGATACAGGTCTTGCGGCCGCCCAATGAGAACAAATGCCCATAAACTGAATAATTTAAAGCTCATATTCTTTTAAGAGGATAATTTAAGCACCATAGAAGAATTTTTTATCCGTATACAACATATCCCTTATTTGCGCAAATTAGTTCATCCAATAACAAGGCATCTGCATAAAATTTTGTAGCCCAATTCAATATCTGATATTTTCCGTAGGTGCCGCTAACTGGATAAGAACCCTTTATTCCTCCCCTTATACCTAAATTAGCGGTGGAGCAATTTTGAGTGGTCTTAATAAATTCAATGAGCCTTCGCGCACCGTCAAGATACTTAACATCTTTTGTCACTCCATACAACCTGAGGAATATAACTGATAGCTGTGCATCACCTGTCAGACAGCTCCAATTAACTGTACCCATCCAGTCCTTGTTAAATCTGCCCGGCAGATACTCTCCTTTGCTGTTAAGGAGAAGGAGGCTATCAGCGGTTGATCTTGCTGCTTTTATAAATCTTTCATCCTTAAGTAATAAGCCTGCCCCAAGAAGGCCTTCTGTTACATAACAGATGGTGTGCAGAAGAGGCTGAGTTGCATCATATAAGCAATTATTTTTAAACCATCCATTTTTTTCTTGGAATTTAAGATTATATTCAATATTTTTAATCCCTGCGTGAATATATCTTTTTTCCTTTGCAGCTTGTCCTAATAAGATTAATGACCACGCTACCCTTGTGTGATATGCAGTTGCCTCTCTATCAGCAAAATTATATTTGCCATCCTCAACCAATTGACCATTCGCATCCTGAACAGTCAGTAGAAAATCGCCTGCCTTTTTAGCAGCAATCAGAAAATTATCATTGCCTGTCTCTTTATAAGTATGCACCCAGCCAAAAATAACCTGCCCTGTGCAGAAGACAGAAGGAATCGGTTCATCCTTGCTGATCACTCCTCCCCTGACAGCCCCGCTTTTCATCTGTATCGCTATCTCCCACTCAGCCATTCTTACAGCACGGTTAAATAAATCACTGTCATTAAGGTATTTAGCACATTCAAAAAAGGTTGGGATAATATATCCTGTAGTTTCTGGATAAGACGGCTGCCAGCCTTTGCTCTGAAAATACGGATTCCACGCAATACTATATCCGCGTGAAACGCCGCCATCAGGTGTAGCATCCTGAGCGCGTTTAAGCCATCCTATCGCCTCCTGCAAATGATATCTATTGTCGTGTATAGGATGCCTTCCATTTTTTTCCTGTCTTTCCTCTAAATATGCCTCTATATTAAATAGTATGTTCGCCTTTACTGCTGCTTCTGCCTTTTTCAATATCTTTTTTATCATTGCATCTCCAGCTTATTATCTGCCAAAATAATCTTTTCCAATATTATGTTTATTGCTGCCTTCAATAAAGGTCGTTGCATCTTCAACAGAAACCCTTGCCGGCATTGAAGGAATTTCGTCTGGATACCCTAAAAGCACAGCACAGTATACCCTGTAGTAATCCGGCATGTTAAAGTTTGACCTAAACCACCCCTGATTGACAGACTCACAATGGTACATCAGGCATGAACCGAGCCCCAATGCATGCGCAGCCAACACAAGGTTCTGCAATGTGAAACCAGCATCCATTGCAGGTGCATAAATCTCAGGGTATAGCCTCTCATCTATTGCTAAATATATCCTTACAGGGGCTTTTTCTAACATATCCTTATTTGTACTATTTCCTTCAACTATATTGTTGAAATCATTTTCAACAACAAAAAAATGCCATGCCATCCTGTTGCATGATGTAGGGGCAAAGGTTGCGGCCTTTATTATTTTTTCTATCTTCTCTCTTTCAACCTTCTTTCTTTTCCAGAATCTCACGCTCCGCCTATGTTCAATTACTGAGAAAAGATTATTGTCTATCTCTGCCTCAATCTGTTCTTTTGAGGGTTGAATTAACTTAGAGCTCCCATCACACCATAGATTGTATCTTTTGAGTATTTCCTTTGCCCATATCTTATCAGGACCCATGGCATAACCCCTTCGCTCCCATTCATTAATGGCCATTTCCAGCAATTCCTTCTTCTCTTTCCCACGGCCTACTGATTCATTCTCACATTTTGTAGCTTTATCAAGGGAATGTCCTGTAAATCTAATTAACTGCCCTAATTGGTCTTTATCCATCTCTTTAACATCCTTACGCATTGTTGAATAGAAGAGCATCCGCTGGCGTGAGACATCCAGATCTTTTTTTAGAAAAATAAGGGCTTTAATTATTATTTTAAAAATTCTCTCTTTTAGTGTCATGTTAATATACACCTTCTAACATTGTTAATTAAACGCAATATTTGCCAATCAATGGAGAAAGCGAGTTAAAATTGGCGATATATTCCTCAACAGAATGTTTTTTATCAAAAGGAATTAGAGTATGTTTCATTATCACATTCTTCTTTTTTTTATTAAGATAGCTATTTTTACTGGTTATCTCCAAATAGCATACCTTTCCCTTGCTTGAACAGAGGGTTTTCTGCTGCCCTATAACCTCATCTTCTTCAAGAAGTAAGACAAAGCCGCTGCCATCTTTCTCAAATTGAAATCTATTATCCTTTATCTCAGTAGAGCCGTCTAAATATGTCCTCAAGGTAAAAAATACCTTCCCATCAATCTCACCTGATATCCTGTCATGAAAATGGATAAAATCATCGTCAATTATAATTGTCCTGTCCAGATACATCTCAGTTTCTTTTAACAGCTTGCTCTTTAAATATGTATCAGAGACATTAATATACCTCCTCATGGCATCAGCAATAAAAAGAACAAATGGCCGGAATCCTCTGCTTTTTACAGAAATAAATCTGACTTTGCATTTTATAATCAGCATATTATCATTCGTTAAAACATCAGATTTTATAATATTTAAAGGCAGGTACAGATTATTTTTTTTTGTTAGGAAAGGAATGAACCCTGCATGAAGCGGATTGTAATGTTCCAGATGGCTCCATTTCTTTATCTCTAAAAAAGCCTCGCTGATTTTTCTTTTTATTTTTTTTACTGGAGGCTCATCTCTGCCTTGTATATAATGAGGCGCTGAAAAAGGTATTGTTGGCAGTATATCTGAGCCTCCATGCTTTATAAAAAGCGGAGTTATGCAGGTAAATCTCGGGTCAAGGAGATATTGCTCATAGTAGTTATGGCCTTTTAAGTTGAAGGCTGCAGATATCCTTTCGCCCTTTTTAATAAAGAAGCCGGAGTCTTTAAAATAATCAACTCGCGGCTCAGTTGGCATATCAGGTTTAACGGTATCCTTAATGAGTGAAGACAAAAGCAGCATTGCCATCGTAAAGGCATTATACACAGTTACATACATGTAGTTATCAAAACCACACCTTTCTTCCTCAAACTTATTTGGAACAATATAGAGATGTCCGTCCTTGGCGCAGTGCCTTGCAGAAAATTGGAATAAAGCCCGCTCACAAGCTTTAAAACCCTCTGCCTTTTCTCCATCCTTCAGATAATTTGCCGCTGCCCGTAAGGCAGGTATCCCACAGGCATAGCCGTATAGGGCATTATTGGTTCTTCCATAATAAAAAGCCTCGCCATCATCTGCCGTAAGTTTCACCAAGGCATCAAGGCCAAGGAGCGCCCTATCGGTTATCCCCTTATCCCCGCTGATAACACCGAAGAGAAGGGTGATAAAAGTTATCTTTGAATGATATGCAAGGGATGG
>MHEL01000046.1:5188-5622 GCA_001803815.1 Nitrospirae bacterium RBG_19FT_COMBO_42_15
TCTCGGAAAGTCATAGAATATCCCATCCTCAAACTGCCATTTAAGGGAATGGTTTAGGAAAGTATAGGCAAGCTCTCTGTCCTTATCCTCTTCAAACAGCATAAACCTAAGGAGATGATTCAGCGCCCTTAGAGTCACAAAATTATTGCCGTAGGTGCCAACATTATCAACAGCAGCGTGATGAGCCATTTTCTTAATATAATCACCAAGCATTGTAAATAGAATATTTTTGCTATCATTATTTTTTAACAATATATATGCCAAGAGAATAGGGAAATTACTGAAATCAATACCGCCTTTTTTATGCTCCAAAGGCATATCAATGTAAAACTTGAAAGCCTTGAATGCCCTGTCATAATATATCTCGTTATTATTCAATATATATAAAATAACTGAGGATAATCCAAAATTTGCATGATGATATTGTGCGTTAA
>MHEL01000046.1:5643-6078 GCA_001803815.1 Nitrospirae bacterium RBG_19FT_COMBO_42_15
CATAGATAGCCCCGTTTTCTCTCTGATGTTTAGAGAGATAAGCAAATATATCGGCTGCAAGTTTATAATAGGGGGAGGATGTCATATCTTCAGCTTTTGCATTAACTGAGATGCTTGGCAATATCTGTGAGAATAATCCCCATGTAATATCTTTATTCATACTAAATTACTCAACCTTGTATAAGATAGCCCTGCTATTTTGCCACACTACCTTCCATGATGGCGGGATATTCTCATAGAAGTACGGTTTAACATAAACATTCCCTTTGCTAAGCCACATTCCTGCATTAACCTCCAGCCAGTTAATAGCCCCCGGATGGGTAAGAATGTAGCTTCCAGCAGGAATATCATTTGTTGGTTGCATTCCTTCAAAATCTATTATCTCCATCTTTTTGGGATATTTCCAGAAGAACTCAAGTGACTTCATATTTAGTA
>MHEL01000046.1:6126-9329 GCA_001803815.1 Nitrospirae bacterium RBG_19FT_COMBO_42_15
GATTTTTGCATGCCGTATGTAATTTAAGGTTTGATATCCAGTAATAATAATAAAAAGTAGGGCAAAAATAGCTCCCCAGAAAAAACGTTCCCTAACCGCCTCAGCAGATATATGATTTTCATCTTCCTTATTCTTCGCAAATAATAATCTGTCAAAAAAACCACCAGTTAAAATAATCGCAGGAAAAAAAACAGGATAGAGATATCTGTTAAACAATACAAGCGGAGTATAGGAGGAAGTTGAACTTGACGAAAAATTAAACATCACTGCTAATGTTATCATCCATAGGGCTGGTATAAGGAAAGACCTCTCTCTCGAGTATGCCGCATAAAGAGAGGCAATTAGCCCTAAAAAAGGAGTAAAAAGGAATTGGCTGTTTAGGAAAATGGTTTCTGGTCCAACTATAAAGAGCCTCTTCAGCAAGGCTTTTGTATAACTGCTGCCTTCATCCCACCCGAATTTGCTTCCTTCTGTAAAAAAACCGTTTTCAAGCTCACGATAATTCCTTTCAATTTCGTGAAAACGAAAAGTCAAGTCCCCAGTTAGATTATAATAAGCTATACTCTCAACAAGAAGAACACTCAGAGAGCCTGCCGCTACCCCTATCCAAATTACTATATTTCTATGAAAATCTTTTTTTATAGTCATCACTACCAAGGCAAGGCAGAAGGGAACATAGTATACTATGCTTTCCTTGCATAGCCATGAGAGGCCAAATAAAACTCCTGCAATGATACCACCGGATAAAGGTATCAGGCGGTGCTGTGTTGTAGTATTGAGAAAGAACAAGATACAGGTAATGCCAAAGGAGCCATAAAAGGCTGCCGGCATATCTGGAAGCAATCTGGTGGCATTTGTAATATCTATTGGAAGAAAGGCAAAGATAAAAGCACCTATTAGTCCTGCTCGGTGGCCAAAGAAATATCTCGTACAATAGTATAATAGCGCTATACTCATAATTGATATAAGTAAAGGATACAAAACCATACTCCACTCATTAATACCAAATATTTTAAAAGAAATATAAGCTGGAAAAATAATTCCAATTCTAAGAGGAAAAACCGGGGGGCCGCTGTATGCCTTAATATCAAAGGTTTTATTAACTATCTGATTGGCAAACCTTGCATATTCAGCATCATCAAGACCAACAAAGCCGGAAAAGGTATATATACGTAAACCAATTGCTATAAAGATAATAGCGCTAAGAATTGCAAAATCTTTTTGATTGCTAAATAAGTTTTGTATGTATCTTTTAATAATTATCTAATCATCCCCTTCTTCTTAAATACGGTCAAATTTAAATTTCCTTAAAAGCAATCGTGTCTTTAACCCTGGATTAACAATAAAACCTTTCCCAGCTTTCTTTAACAATGGCAAATCCGAATAATGATCGGTATAAAATATTGAAGCGCCCCAGTCTGATGGGTTAAGAAGCTCTTCTATACGCCTTGCCTTTTCTTGCCCATGACAATTGTTTCCAAGTATCCGGCCTGTTAAAACACCATTCTTCACCTCAGACCTTGTGCAAACAATTTGTCCGATACCAATCCTTTCAGCAAATCTCTGTGTATAAAAGTCAAAACTTGCAGTAGCCAGGATAACCCTGTTTTTTTGGCCCAGATGGACATTTAATATCTCAATTGCTGCTCTGTTTAATCCTTTATTTATGAGATAGGAAACAAATTTTTCAGCAACAGGTTTCAACTGTTCTATGGCTATCCCTGAAAGGATTTTACTAAGAAAAATTTCCTTCAATCTTGCATTAGTAATTGCACCACACTTATATAATAAGACATATAAGGGTAGGAATATTACTGAGAATCTGCGCAAACCAAACTCTTTTATACATAAGAGCAGAAAAGAAACATAGGTGTCTCTTTTTGTCAGGGTGCCGTCAAGATCGAAAATCACAGTAAACATGCTTCGCCAATTTAAATAGCATAGAAAAACTATAGTCCTTTTCCTTTTCGCAGGATAACCACATAATGTGCTGATAACTTTTTGAAGAAAGTCTTTTCCAGAAATTCTTCAATCTTCATTGCTATCGGCAATAAAAAATGCGGCGAAAAGTTAGGGATAAAAGTAAAGTAATCTTTTTTTTCCACTGTACCACTAAAAATCTCAGATAGCTTCTTAGCCGATATCCAATTTTCTCCCCCAAATCTGTCTATCTTTGCTGTGAGAGGGAAAATATAATTCCAGAATACACGAAAAACAGGATTTATAAGATTGCATTCGCGAATGACAACAACACCGTTATCTTTTACAACACGGAATGCCTCTTGTATTGCTGCAACCTGTTCATCCCTTGAATGTATGTGATGTAATACTCCAATCATAACTGCTATGTCAAATGTATTGTCAGAAAAGTTAAGGTTAAGGGCGTCTCCTTGATAGAGTAAATCTTTCAGTTCAGAATATCTTTCTTTTCCTCTCTTTATTAATTTGTCTGAGAAGTCCACTCCAATGATATTAATGCCTTTGTCCTTGAGAAATTTAACATTGGTCCCGTCACCACATCCAATATCTATTACCATTGAATCAGGTTTAAAACAGTCTTTTACAATACCCCACCATTTATTTATGAGGTGGTCCCTGATGTGGCCAGCAATTTCATCCTTATAAGAATCGGCAATAGCATCAAAATGCGACTTAACTTTATCTTCTGTCATCTTTATTTTTTAGAGGGTAAAAGGATACTAACGGGTTAAAAGCATAAAAGTAGCTATCCAGAGGATGCCAGCCAATATAAAACCCTTGTCTTTCAGCATAATTTCAACAGGCCCACTGTGCCTCCCCTCCTGAACCTTCAGAAGGTAGCGGTAGATGCCATATACAACAAAGGGTGTTGTGAAGATAAGTTTATCGGTCCCCTGAACCTCCTTTGTCTCGGGCGCCATAGTGTAGAGCATATATGTTACAATGGTGATGCTCGCTGAGATGCCAAGAAGGATATTCAGTTTTTGAATTGTATAAGACTCCATAACCTCTCTGGTTTTTGCAGCGCTCTCTTTAAGAGCCTCAAATTCCAAACGCCTTTTACCAAACCCAAGAAACAACGATAGTGTAAATACACAGGCAACAAGCCATTTGGTTATTTCAATTCCTATAATAAAGCCGCCTGCATATACCCTTATAACAAAACCGATTGATATTGACATTACATCAAGGACAGTTTTCTTCTTTAAGTAAAAAGAATACAA
>MHEL01000046.1:9375-9580 GCA_001803815.1 Nitrospirae bacterium RBG_19FT_COMBO_42_15
AGGATATAGCAAGAACAACAGAGGCCGTTCCTGCAGCTAAAACAGATATATCCCCTGAGGCTATGGGTCTTAAGCTTTTCTTTGGGTGCTCCCTGTCATGCTTTATATCCACTATGTCATTGAAAAGATAGACAGCGCTTGACATAAGACAGAAGAGTAATACACCTTCAACAGAGTAAATAAGATATTCATTAAACCCAAATTT
>MHEL01000046.1:9614-10187 GCA_001803815.1 Nitrospirae bacterium RBG_19FT_COMBO_42_15
TTATTTATCCAGTGTTTGATTCTAAGGGCATCAACCCATATTTTTATCATGTTGTTAGCCCGAATTAGTACCATCTCATTATTCTTAATCATTTTTCAGCAACAATAAGGTAATGACTATACCATAGCATGTCCAACCGTTGAAACTCTTTTATAAAGAAGCCTTCTTCCTTCAACCACTGCAATACCTCGCGCTCACTGCGTATGCAGATATGCTCACCGCTTAACAGGAAATCATGCATTTTACTTGCAATAGCTTTCCAGAAGGGTTTTGGTGAAACATCTTTAAAAATAACCCTGCCGCCATTACAGGTCTGAGATAATTTTTTAATAAAGACACGCTGTTTCTCTTTCTGAATATGATGAAGTACATCTATTGAGATAATGGTATTGAATCTGCCTCCTGGCCATGATTCATTTTCTGATATGCCCTTAAAAACTATTTTACTGCTGCTGGGGTAAATGGCTTTTTGGGCAATACTGATTGATTTCTGAGAAACATCTATGCCTATCCCAGATTTTATCTTGCCAAGATGTGCAAGGAGTATTGTCATAATTCCGGTACCGCATCCAA
>MHEL01000046.1:10198-10635 GCA_001803815.1 Nitrospirae bacterium RBG_19FT_COMBO_42_15
GAGCTGCCTTTCTCAACTCTTTTAACAAGTTCATGAAACGGACAGATATAAGGCCTGAACCTTATAAGCAATTTGGATAAGAAACTGCAATCAGGATAAGCATTAACAAGAATCTTTGAGATATCTGCAGGCGTCTCAACCATTGGCCTTTTCCAATATTGCAAGCTTTATATATAGCGGATATCCAATTTTCTGCTTTTCAAGTTCAGCGCTGAATAATGTATCATCAATCTTTTTAAATTTGTGTTTTTCATACATATCCGCAGCAGGTTTGTTTTTTGCTGTTGGGATATATTCGCCTATTAAGGTATTTACCCCTCTTTTCTTTGCGAATTCTGCAATAAATGCAATCATGGCATCCTCTATCTTTCTACCTATAACCCTGCAGCTTAATAAAAAGGTGTCAATAATACATTCGCTGGCATTATTCTTGAGTA
>MHEL01000046.1:10816-11035 GCA_001803815.1 Nitrospirae bacterium RBG_19FT_COMBO_42_15
CTAAATTGGCAAAGGATGACTCAAACTCTTTGCGGACAATCTGCGCCTGATACATCTCACCCTTTTTTCTGTCCTCCTCTGTAAGCCTTATATTCTCAATGCCGTTCAAATTGTTCAACACCTCAGGTATAAGATATTTCTTTTCAGGCAATAGTATAACCTCACACTCAGGGCACTGACTGCGGACCAGCTCGCACTCCACAGGGTTGTCATCTATAA
>MHEL01000046.1:11159-11402 GCA_001803815.1 Nitrospirae bacterium RBG_19FT_COMBO_42_15
TTCCATAATCTCAATGGCATCGTTTAAATTATTTTTGCTGTTGAGTGCAAGGATGATGCCGCGGTGAAAAAGCCTCAATAAGCCCTTTTGAAAATCACGATAACAGCTTCCAGGATAATCATGGCCAAGGCTGACTCCCTCTAAACCATCCTCTCCAGCAATCCCTCCCCAGAGGGTGTTGTCAAGGTCAAGAACAATGCATTTCTTAATCCTTCCAAGGGCGCTTAGAATATACTTTAGCAG
>MHEL01000047.1:0-6705 GCA_001803815.1 Nitrospirae bacterium RBG_19FT_COMBO_42_15
CTGACTGTTAATTCCTTCTCTTTTATCTCTGCGCCAAAAGATTTTAACATCCTCTCTGTATGGTCGCGGGATTTCATTGGCTCTGCAATACTTGTCTCACCATCTGCATATAGCCCTGCCAAAAGCAGAGAGGACTTCACCTGTGCGCTTGCTATTGGTGATTTGTAATCTATGCCTTTTAACTTAGAGCCTGTTATTGCAATAGGCGCCTTCTTGCCCCCTTCCCTTCCTGTAATATTTGCGCCCATCTGTCTTAAAGGCTCTGCTATGCGCGCCATCGGCCTTTTTCTTAAAGAGGTATCGCCTGTTAATACAGAAAAGAAATTCTGCCCTGCCAAAAGACCCATAAGGAGCCTAATGCCTGTGCCTGAATTGCCGAGGTCAAGCATATTTTCTGGCTCAGATAATCCTCTTAATCCTTTACCCTTTATTATAAGTGTTTCAGCGCCTATTCCTTCAATCTCTGCGCCAAGCGCAATCATTGCCCTTGCTGAATTTATTGTATCCTCTGCTGTCAGAAAACCTGTTACCCTCATCCTGCCTTCAGCTATTCCGCTTATCATAACAGCCCTGTGGGATATGGATTTGTCGCCTGAGACTGTTATCTCGCCTTTTAACGCCCTTGTTATGCTGACCTTGATTGTCTTCAATTAAGCCTATCCCTTATCGCCTTTGCCTTTTCCAATTCCTTAATTAGCTTTTTACTGTCTTTATCCTTTATATATTTTTTTAGCTTTTCCAGATTTTTTTGATACCTGCTAATTATACTAACAAGGTTTTCCCTGTTGCTTAAAAATATATCCCGCCACATCTCAGGAGAGCTTGCAGCGATCCTTGTAAAGTCCTTAAACCCGCCGCCAGAGAAGGCAATAAAATTATTCCCGTCTTTTTTAATCTCTGCTACTGTATTCACAATAGAATATGCTGCAGCATGGGGCAGATGACTGACAGCGCCAAGCACCTTATCATGAAGCATCGGGTCCATTAACACAACCTCTGCGCCAACAGCTTTCCACAATGCCTTTACTTTTTTCAGCGCCGATGCGTCTGTTTTTTTAGTAGGGGTTAATATGCACTTGGTTCCTTCAAAGAGCCTGTGCGTTGCTGCCTTAACGCCTGATTTTTCCTTGCCTGCTATTGGATGTCCAGCCACAAAATATGTCCCTCTTGGAAGGAGTCTTTCAATCCTGCTTACCATTCTTCCCTTCACGCTTCCGGCATCAGTGATAATTGCGCCTTTATTCAGTTTATGCCTCATCTGCTTTACAAGCCCTTCAAAACCTCCAACTGGCGTTGCCAAGACTATTAAATCTGCATCTTTTACTGCCTCTGATATATCAAAGGCAAAGCTATCAATTACATTCAGCTTAACTGCCTCTTTTAAATTTGCAGCGCCTCTTCCAACACCAATTATCTCTTTTACAAGGCCATTTTTTCTGCCTGCCATTGCGAGGGAGCCGCCGATCAAGCCTACACCAACTATTACCATGCGGTTAAAAAAAGGAGGCTTCATTTAAAAACTAAAGCTCCCTTCCAACAGCCTTAGCAATTACCTTCAGATCCTTCATCAGCTCTTTAAACGCCTTTGGCTTTAAAGACTGCTCGCCATCAGAGAATGCCTCTTCTGGATTAGGATGAACTTCAATTATAAGGCCGTCTGCGCCTGCTGCGACTGCTGCCTTTGCCATTGGCGCAACCAAATCCCATTTGCCTACGCCGTGGCTCGGGTCAACTATCACTGGAAGATGGCTCAGCTTCTTTATGACTGGAATTGCAGAAATGTCAAGTGTATTCCTTGTATATGTCTCAAAGGTGCGGATTCCGCGCTCACAGAGCATCACCTTTGTATTTCCCTTTGCCATGATATATTCTGCTGACATTAGAAATTCTTTTATTGTTGCCGAAAGCCCGCGTTTTAAAAGCACAGGCTTATCATAGCCGCCGACCTCTGTTAAAAGCCTGAAGTTCTGCATATTCCTTGTGCCAATCTGGATTATATCTGTATAAGGCAGGATAAGTTCAATATCCCTCGGGTCCATAACCTCTGTAATAACGAGCAGGCCTGTCTTCTTTTTTGCCTCTGATAGATATTTTAAACCCTCTTCGCCAAGACCCTGAAATGTATATGGAGATGTCCTCGGCTTAAATGCGCCGCCACGGATAAATGATGCGCCTGATGCCTTTACATCCTCAGCAATCTGTATGAGAAGCTCCTTGCTCTCTACTGCGCAGGGGCCTGCCATGACATGTATCCTCTTCCCGCCTATCTTGACGCCGTTTTCAAACTCAATAATTGTATCCTCCTTTTTAAACTCCCTGCTTACAAGTTTAAATGGCTGGAGTATTGGCATAACCTTTTCAACACCAGGAAATATCTCAAGCGGCTTATTGGCAAGCACCCTTTCATCGCCAATTGCGCCGATAATCGTCCTCTCCTCTCCTTTAGACATGTGTATCTGGAGGCCAAAGCCTTTCAGCTTCTCAACTATATGATTGATCTGCTCCTCTGTTGCATCTGGTTTTAATACTATTATCATCTGCCTTTTCCCCCTCTTTCTTTTGCTGCTGGATATGAACCGAGTATCTTAAAGAAGAGGCATCTTTTTTCAAGGTCATGCAATGCCCTCCTGACCTTATCCTCTTCTATATGTCCATCTATATCAGCATAGAATATATATTCCCATGCCTTTTTCTTAGAAGGCCTTGACTCTATCTTAGTAAGATTTATCTTATTTTCTGCAAATGGCTTAAGCATATTAAATAACGCTCCAACCTCATCCTTAACAGAAAACATTATTGATGTCTTGTCCCTGCCTGTCTTAGGCAGCTTCTTCTTTCCTATTATCAGAAACCTTGTGAGGTTATATATGTTGTCTTCAATCTTCCGCTTTACAATCTTCAGGCCGTACAAACTTGCAGCAAGCTCGCTTGCTATAGCGCCTGAAGAATGGTCTTCTGCTGCCATCTCTGCTGCCTTTGCAGTGCTTGAGACCTCAGCAATAGGTATCTTTGAGAGATTATTCTCAAGATAGCGCCTGCACTGAGCAACAGGCTGGGGATGGGAATATATCTTTTTTATATCCTCAACCCTTCCAGTCTTTGACATCAGATTGTGGGATACCTCAAGGAGTATCTCGCCGACGATTTTTAAATTTGAGTCAACAAATATATCAAGAGTGGAGCTAACAATGCCCTCTGTTGAATTTTCAATCGGAACAACACCATAATTGGCCTCTCCCTTTTCAACCTCATAAAAGACCTCTTTTATGCTGCTTGTCGGGAGATAACGGGCTGAGTTGCCGAACTGCTGCATGCACGCAAGGTGGGTAAAAGTTGCCTGTGGACCAAGATAGGAGACACGAAGCGGCTGCTCAAGTGAAAGAGAGGCTGACATTACCTCTCTGAATACTGCCCTTACGCCTTCCTGAGGAAAAGGCCCTTTATTCTCTTTTTCAAGCCTCTCATAAATCTGCCTTTCCCTTTCAGGCGAATGAAAATCTGCTGCCACCCCTTTTTTTATCTTGCCAATCTTAATTACATGCCTTGCCCTTTTATTCAAAAGCTCTAAAATCTTAGAATCAATCCTGTCAATTTCCTTACGATACCTTTTTATTTCATTCTTCAAATATCTATCATGACCTCCAAAGGGCTGTAACTTATGGAAATATAATAACTTATCGGACTTTGAATTGCAAGGATTTTTTATTTACCCCGTTAGAAAGACTCACCATTTACCCCGCAGGTAACCAATGGTCTTGCGAGGCTTATATACCAACCTTTCTAACGGGGTGAACAACTACCTCGTCATCAGGTTTTACCCATCCGCCTTTAAGAACCTTTGCAAAAATTCCTTCCCTCGGCATCACACAATCGCCTGCCTGATAATAAATATTGCATCTTTCGTGGCAGACCTTTCCTATCTGGCTGACCTCCATTTCAACTTCATTGCCGATAATCAACCTTGTTCCTATCGGCAGGCTTGCAAGTTCAATCCCCTGAATAGTAAGATTCTCTGCAAAATCTCCGGGATTCACATTCAGGCCGAGCTTTCTCATCTTATCAACAGACTCTATGGCAAGCAGGCTAACCTGCCTGTGCCACTTTTCGCTTGCGTGCGCATCACCCTCAAGTCCGAAGTTTTCTTTTACAAAGACCTTGTCAACATTCTTCTTTCTCTCGCCTTTTTTTTCGCTTATGCTTACTGCGATTACCTTGCCTTTCACTGTAAAAACTCCTTTCATCCCTCTACAACAACCTCTCCTGCTTTTCCTTTTTCCTCTCTATATTAAAATGCGTATATGCAAGCTCTGTTGCCATCCTTCCCCTCTGAGTCCTCTCTATATAACCGCATTGAATCAAGAACGGTTCGTACACATCCTCTATTGTATCCCTCTGCTCACTGACTGCAGCAGATAAAGTATCAAGGCCGACAGGCCCGCCATTAAATTTATCTATGATAGTCAGCATCAGCTTCCTGTCCATCTGGTCAAAGCCCTTTTCATCCACCTCAAGCATTGATAGGGCATTCCTTGCAACATCTTTTGTAATTATGCTGTTTGCCTTTACCTCTGCAAAATCCCTTACCCTTCTTAAAAGCCTGTTTGCAATCCTCGGCGTGCCTCTTGAGCGTGAGGCTATCTCCCTTGCGCCATCAAGCTCTACTGAGATATTCAATATCTTAGCAGCCCTTAAAACAATCTTTTCCAACTCCTCTGCATTGTAATAATCAATCCTGTTTATAACACCAAATCTGTCTCGCAAAGGTGATGTAAGCAGGCCTGCCCTTGTTGTTGCGCCAATAAGCGTAAATCTCTTTAAATCAAGTTTTATTGACCTTGCAGAAGGGCCTTGACCAATAATAATATCAAGCTGAAAATCCTCCATTGCTGGATAGAGTATCTCCTCCACTGCTGGATTCAGGCGGTGAATCTCATCTATGAACAGCACATCCCTTTCAGAGAGATTGGTTAATATTGCTGCCAGATCCCCTGAATGTTCAATCACAGGACCTGATGTTGTTTTTATATTTACACCCAATTCATTTGCAATAATATAGGCAAGCGTAGTCTTGCCAAGGCCAGGCGGTCCATAGAAGAGGACATGGTCTAATGCCTCGCCCCTCTTCTTTGATGCCTGAATGAAGATGCTGAGGTTTTCCTTTATCTTTTCCTGGCCGATATATTCATTAAGCAATGACGGCCTGAGATTAACGTCTACCTTTTTCTCATCATCATCAACAACTGCTGTAATCAATCTGTCTGGCATAAAAAATTACTCCCTACCTTGATAATACCTTTAACGACTCCCTTATTAAATTCTCAACAGTAATATCCCCTTCAACATCAATGTTTATCTTTTCTATTGCATCCTTTGCAACAGCCCTGTTATAACCAAGGTTTATCAACGCTGAAATCGCATCATCCATTATCCTGTTTCTCTCTGCCCTTTCCCCAGTTCTTGCTGCAGGCGTAATATGCTTAACCTTCTCTTTTAATTCTAAAACCAATCTGTCAGCAGTCTTTTTACCTATGCCTGATATATTTGTAAGCCTTCTGACATCGCCCTCTGTTATGGCAGATATAAGCTGGTCAGCAGGCATCCCTGAAAGTATTGTCAATGCTAATTTTGGCCCTATGCCGGAAACACCTATGAGAAAGTGAAAAAGCTCTTTTTCGCTCTTTTCTATAAAGCCAAAGAGTTGTATTGCATCTTCACGATGATGGGTATGCACATTTATAGTTAAGGCATCATTTATTTCCGGAAGGCTATAAAACGAGGTAAGGGATGTAAAGACCTGATAACCGACGCCGTTGACATCTATAATGCTGTATTCAGGTGATTTATAAACAAGCCTGCCAGAAAGTAGAGCAATCACAATCTTCCTGCCTTCTCAATTATCCCTCTTACCTTTGCCGAGTGTATATGGCATACTGATGCTGCAATGGCATCTGAGGCATCCTCTGATTCAATTATATTATCAAGATTTAAAATACGCCTCACCATCTCCTGAACCTGCGCCTTTTCAGCAGCGCCATAACCAACTACTGCCATCTTTATCTCCAAAGGTGTGTATTCGTATACCGGAAGTCCGGCATTTACACATGATAGAATAGCCACGCCCCGCGCATGCCCCATCTTTATTGCTGATTTTACATTCTTTGATAAAAAGATATTTTCTACAACAGCAATATCAGGCCTGCATTTTAATATTACCTCAGTCAGGCCATCGTATATCCTCTTTAATTTATCCGGAAACGGCTTTGCCGCCTGCATTCTGATTACGCCGCATTCATAAAGAAGCAGTTTATTATCTGCTTCATCCACAATACCGTAACCTGTAATTGATGAACCCGGGTCTATGCCTAATACTCTCAATTTATTATACCTTTGCCATTATCTCTTCTGGGATGTCAAAGTTTGCGTATACATTCTGGACATCATCATGGTCTTCAAGTTCCTCCATCAGCTTCAGCATCTGTTCAGCCTCTTTGCCGTCTAATTTTATATGGCTCTGCGGCACCATTGTTATCTCAGAGACAGACATCTCAATATTATTCTGCTTTAGAATATCTCTTACCTTTTCAAAATCTTTTGGCATAGTTACTATCTCAAAATTATTATTGTCTGACTTCATATCCTCTGCGCCTGCATCAAGCGCAAGGGACATCAGTCTATCCTCATCTGCCCTGCTTCTTTCCACAACTA
>MHEL01000047.1:6731-10541 GCA_001803815.1 Nitrospirae bacterium RBG_19FT_COMBO_42_15
GAGACACAGCCAGCCTCTCCCATGTTGCCGCCATGCCTTGTAAATGTCTTTCTTATCTCAGCAACTGTCCTGTTCTTGTTATCAGTCATGATTTCTATCAGTATAGCAACACCATTAGGTCCATATCCCTCATAGGTTGTCTCTTCATAAGAGACGCCGGGCAGTTCTCCTGTGCCCTTCATTACAGCCTTCTTTATATTATCTGAGGGCATATTAGACTCTTTTGCCTTTAAGATGGCTGTCCTGAGTCTTGCATTGCCATCTGGGTCGCCGCCTCCGATTTTTGCTGCTACTGCAATTTCTTTTGTTATCTTAGTAAATATCTTGCCCTTTTTTGCGTCTATCGCTGCCTTTTTTCGTTTTGTAGTCGCCCATTTTGAATGACCGGACATATAAAATCTCCTTCCATCTTCTGGCTTCTGACTTCTATTTTTATTATATTTTTATCATAATCACACAAGATATGTCAATCTCATATCTCAGATTTAGCCAGAGGGGTCAGATGCTCTAACATTATCTCTTTAACTTCACAATCCCATAAATCTCCATTGTCTTTCCGCCGGGTATTGGAACAGAGCCTGTTTTCTGCGCAAGGAAAATATCTGAGACAGCCCTGAATGTAGGCTCATCAACAAGAACCTGACCGGAAAGCGCCATCCACTGCAGTCTGCTGCTTAGATCTACTACATCACCTATTATAGTAGTCCTCCTGTGCTCGCCTGTGCCAATCTCGCCGATCATCACCTCTCCGCTGCTTATTCCTACAGAAATACCAATATTCAACTTATCATCGCCTTCTGCCTTTATCTTTTTTAAAAACCTTATAACCATATCAACACCTGCTGTAACCGCCCTCTTTGCGTCATCAGCCTTGACAAAAGGGATGCCAAACACAGCAATAAAACCATTGCCTGTATGCCTGTCTATTGATGCATCGTACTTATAAAGTATATCTGTTAAGAAGGAAAAATATTTATTTAGTATTACAATTGCCTGATTCGTGGGAATAATGCCAAGACTCTGGCCAAGTCCGCTTATCTGCAATGAAAGAACAACAGCCCTCTGTCTTGTTCCAACAAGGTCAAGCTCTTTAGAGGGTGCCTTCAATTTGTTTATCAAAGACTCAGATAAATATTTTCCATAAACGCTTCTTAGCCTTTTTCCCTGTGCAATACCTTCATACAAGCGCGCATTTTCCACAGCATTTGATGCCTGTTTTGATAATGTAGAGAGAATATTAAGGTCTTCTGAATTAAATACCTCGCCGATAACCTTATTATACAGGCCTATTACACCAATAATATTATTCTGGCTCTTAATAGGAACAGCAAGCATGGATGACCCTGTCCTTTTCTCATCAGAAATAGGAATAAACTTCGGCTCCTTTTCTAAATTAATAACAAGGAGCGGCTCCTTTTTCTGATTTACATAACCTGCAATTGTCTCACAGAGGAGCCTCTTTTTATCCTTTTCATCCTCTGCAAAACCGTGCTGAAACCTCATTTCAAGCCTGTTAGTCTCAGGGTTCTGGAGCATCACTGCTCCGGCAGATGCCTTTAGCTCACTGACTGCAATATTTAAAACAAGGTCAAGGATAAGGCCCTCATCAAACAGAAACTCAATAGCCTGATTCAATTCCCTTACCGCAAGCTGCTCAAGCACCTTTTTGCCAAACTCCTTTTCCTTATTGTCAAGCTCAAGGTATGCCTTTGCAAGCTCGTCTGTTGCCTTTTTAATCTGGGCTTCCAATTCTTTCTTTGTAGCTGACAACTCTCCTTCAAATTTTTCTTTCTCAGATATGCTCACTGCTAATTCCTTATTTGTCAGTAAAAGCTCATTATTGAGCCTCTTTAGCTCCTCTTCTAAGTCAAGCCTTTTTCGCCTCCACTCTGAATCCTTGCGCATCTCCTTTGCCTCAATTTCTTTATTCTCTCTATATATCTCATTATTAATTATAAAGATAGTTGAGATACGCGGGATATAGGGAAGAAGCCCCATATCTTCTGATAAAGGTTTTATTTTGTTACTGCTAAAAAAAACCATCAGACCCAGTCTCCTCTTTTGATTCTCAAGAGGCAAGAAATAGGCGGACATAACTTTTCTGCCTCCAAAAATAGCAGATATCTTTTTTAAATCCTTTCCCTTAAACAGAACTGCATCAATAACGCTTTTATTTATATCACCCATGAGCGCAATTTCTACTACACTCAGGTTTACCATCTTGATAATACCATCGTTTAATATTACCTTATCATTAAATATGCCTCTCTTTTCATCAATTAAGAATAAGGCAACAGAATAACCCCTGATGAATGACTCACCAAGCTCCATAACTGTTTTAAGAACGCCGTTATAATCAAGGTTAGGATTAAATGAGATATTTGTATTAAGCAAAGTGGCCAGCCTCAGGCTGTATCTTCTCTCCTTTATTGCTCTAAAGGATAAAGTAATTGTCAGGAAGAGAATGAATAGTATAGTGCCGTTAAAGAGCATCTCAGCAGGAAGATTATGCTGGTATAAATATAATATTTGAAATATAAGGCCGAGGATAATAAGAAAGAGGATATATAGCGTCCCCTGCTTTCCGGAAGAAAACAGTCTTCTATCTTTTTTCTGAGAAAAGCTCTGTGATAAATCAAGTTGGGAGACATCTGTCCTTCCCTCAGAAGTCGGGTCTTCTGCATTGTGAGCCCATGGTGAGCTTGTCGAACCACGAACCGATTGAGATGTCTTTTCTATTTTTTGCATCTCTTCTGTTTCAGAAGGCATTTGTCGCATCGCTCCATTATAAAATATAAATGGCAGGGGCAACCCCCTGTGGTTGCCCTTTAATATATGATCTTCTCGCGGGGCAGGCACAGGGGCCTGCCCCTACAGTCAATGTCTTTTTGCTGCCTCTGCTGCACTCTCCGCACTATCAAATGTTTTTAAAAGCTTCCTCTTTTTTATCGGCCCTATTCCTTCAATATCATCAAGCACAGAAACAAACATTCTTTTATTCATTAATTTTCTGTGATAGCTGATGGCAAACCTATGCGATTCGTCCCTGATTCTTTGCAAAAGAAGTGTTACAGGAGATGATGGCTCTAATTCTATAGGCTCATCCTTATTCGAAAGGAATATCCGCTCCCTTTCATCATCCCCTCTTGCCTTTGCAATACCAATAACCTTTATGTCAATGCCCAATTCTTTGAACAGATCAAGCGCAATGTTGAGCTGTCCCTTCCCGCCGTCAACCATTACCAAATCCGCAATTGGCAGGGGCACAGAGCGCTGTGCCTTTGCTATTTTTGAATAATAACGATATAAAACCTCTCTCATCATACCATAATCATCTGCGCCATGCACTGTTTTTATCTTAAATCTCCTGTAGTCAGATTTCTTTGGCCTCTCTCCTTCCCAGACTACCATAGAGCCAACTGCCTCGCTTCCAGAGATATTAGAGATATCAAACGCCTCAATCCGCTTTAGTAATTTCTGCATGCCAATCATACCCTTCAATTCATTAAGTATTAATTCGTATTTCTTCTTCTCTGTTAAGGCCTCATTAAGCCTTATCAAGGCGTTTTCTTCAGCAAGTCTGATAAGCGATGCCTTATGCCCTCTTTTAGGCGCAATAATATGAACCTGCTTCTCTTTTCTTTGTGAAAGCCACTCCTCAATCCCTCTGTCTTCTAATTCTATTGGAATCAATACCTCATCCGGAATCTGTATCTCATCCCTGTAAAATTGCTCAATAAAAGAAGTAATGACCTCGCTATTGCTTGTATCCTTTAAATCATCCCAGAAGAAATCCTTCCTGCCTGTCAT
>MHEL01000048.1:0-4041 GCA_001803815.1 Nitrospirae bacterium RBG_19FT_COMBO_42_15
TGATTTAAAACAAAAAGGCAAAAATGTATCAACAGGCAAGGTCATTGAGCCGTTATCGCCGTCTGCCGATAGTTCAAGGCTGACAAATGTAAAAGATGTTGAGAAATGGCTAAAAAGAAACTTTAATCAGGTGTACGGCAGAGAAGGAACTACAATAGAAAAAGGCAATGTCCTTTTGTTTATCAAGTCAAATTAAAAAAACCCTTTAACAATCAGGAGGAGACAAAATGATAAATATTAAAGCAATTAGAGTAATGATTGTCTTTTTAGCTGCGCTGACCATTCCTTCTGTTAGTCTTGCAGATAAAAAGGAAGACGCTAAAAGATTGCCGCCGATTACAAATGACCTTTATCGTAAAGAGTGCGGGGCATGCCACTTTTTGTATCAACCCGGATTATTGCCAGAGAGGTCGTGGATAAAGATTATGGATACGCTTGATAAGCATTTTGGCGAAGACGCCTCCCTTGACACTGCTGCAAAGGAAGAAATTAAAAAATATTTGGCACAGAATAGCGCTGAAAAGAGCGCTGCCAAAAGGTCAAAAAAGATTCTATCTTCCATTAAAAGCAGCAGCACGCCTGTAAGGATTTCAGAAACCCCATACATCCAAAGCAAACACCGAAAAATTTATAAAGAAGTTTATAAAAGGGAATCAATAAAATCTATTGCAAATTGCATTGCCTGTCATAAAACAGCAGATGAAGGACTTTATGAGGATGACAATATTGAAATCCCTAAGAAATAATCTGGAGACAGTCTGAAATGAAAAAGATAAAGGTCTGGGATCTGCAAACACGCATTTTTCATTGGATGCTTGTTGTTTGTATATCGTGCGCCCTTGTGCTTGCTGACATGCCGGGTTATTTAGGTTATAAAATAATTGAGTCTGATTCATGGCTTGGGTTCCATATTGCAGCAGGCTCTGGCGCAGGTTTATTATTGGCCTTCAGGATATTCTGGGGATTTACAGGGCATTATTATTCCAGATTTATTTCTTTTAGATTTTCCTTAAAAGAGCTTATAGAGTATATAAAGGCGGTTTTGAAAAATCAGAAAACCTCCTATACCGGCCATAATCCCGGCGCATCATGGACAGTGATGGGGATAATAAACATCGGCTTATTTGCCGTGTTTACAGGTATAGTCGTCTTTGGAATTGATGAAAGGAGAGGCATTCTGAAATTTCTTTATGCAGACTACCATCCCTATGTAAATGCCCTTAAATTTATCCACCACCTCTCTGCATATCTTCTGCTCGGACTCATCCTTATCCATATCTCAGGTATTTTGTCGGAAACTATAAGGCATAAAACAGGGATTATTACTGCAATGTTTACCGGCAATAAATATTCTGATGAGCCTGAAAGGAAAATTAAATTAAATATTTTTTTAACTGTTATTTCATTTCTATGGGTTATCTCGCCGCTGCCATTAGCCTTTTACTTATACAATTTAATCCACTCTACAGTGCCAACCAGAATAACAATCCCTGATGTTTACAAAAAAGAGTGTTCAACCTGCCACATGGCGTTCCCGCCCAATGTATTGCCGGCAAAGAGCTGGCAGGCAATGCTATCCAATCTTAAAGACCACTTTGGAGATAATGCATCACTGGACGAGCAAACAAGAAATAAGATTGAAGGCTTTCTGGTCAAAAACTCAGCAGAAAATTCAACTGAAGAGGCATCCTTTAAACTTCTTCGTTCAATAGAAGACAAGAATAACCCGCCTATTAGAATAACTGAGATAGCGTATTGGGGAAAAAAGCATAAAGGCATAAAACCTGATGTTTACAAACATAAGTCTGTAACAAGCAGGATAAACTGTACAGCATGCCATAAATGGGCTGAATATGGCTCATTTGAGGATAATGATATAAGGATACCGAGATAAACTTGTAAAATTCAAGGGAGCGCTTTAGGGATAGGAACGGATAGAGTCTTTATCGCAAATGCAGTAGGCAGGCGGAATTAGCCTGTCCTTGAACACCACAAGCGTAGAACAATCCTTACCTATAGCAGATGGCGCAATTATCGCCTCAAAACCTGAGTTTCTTGCCTCCCTCGCTATAATCTGAGTTATAGAGAAGTCTGTTGGATCAGTCAGTTGGTTGGTGGAAAGATGAAGTTTTTTTAGAAAAGGAATATTGGTCAAATCCAGACATCCTGTTAAGTTTACCCTGAATGTTCCGATTACCTGAGGAGGCAGGTCTTGCTTGCGGCCATGCACCTGCTTTAGCTTTTCTCTGTAGGCGCAATCAGGGCTAATAGAAAGATACAGCACGCCAAACTCGCCTCTTGGATTATAACGCCACGAGTATAAAATCGTGTGGACCATCTCATCCATCTCAGCAGCATAACTGGCATTTACAATGCGGTAGTATGTGTTTGCGGGTGGTGATACCCCCGGCATGAGTTCCTTCAGGGCATGGAGCTTCACGCAGGAAATCCATAACGGATTGAAGCTAAGAGAGAGAGTACCTTCTCTAACTCCTTATCTGACCTCAGGCAAAGAATTGGAGGAACATCATTCAGATAGGGATTTGGCGTGTTAATCCACTTTTTTACGCCTTTTGGCGTTAATACTTTTTGAGCTTCTTCAATAAGTATAGCAATGCGTTTTAGCGGATGGACTGTCTGCTCCTTAAATGAGCCTGCCCTTTTGGAGGTCATCCGATTTAGTTGAGATTCAGCCATAGCCACAGCCTGAGCAAGCAGCCTTTCAGGGACGCCTGTAGCCTTGATGAGCTTCAGAATGAATGCCCTGACATCCTTTGCAGGTATCCTGTCCTTTTCCCTTGATGGCAGCGCGTGTGTTAGTGTTCCCATTTTTAATACCTCTGTAATAATAGTATAATATAGTATTGACAGTTGTCAATACAAAAAATAGACATGGCTTTAGAATGCCCTTGATTTACCAGCCTTCCTTGCAAAACACAATAAATATGATAAAATTGTTTAAAGACAAATAAATAAAAATTGGAGGTGTCTGTATGAAAAGAGCAGCTTCTATCTTGTTGTTTTGCCTTATAATTTTAGGTGTTTTGCCTAAAATAGCGATCGCTGAGACTAATAAGAAACCTCAAAACACTCTTTTTTTCGGTGTAGCGCCTCAAAAGTCAGCAAGCGAGATGGCAAAGACATGGACCCCCTTTTTAAATTATCTAAGTAAAAAGGCAAGTTGTGAGATTCATTTTAAGACTGCTACAAATGTTACTACCTTTGAAGAACGTGTTGCGTCAGGCGAATATGATATTGCTTATTTAAACCCTCATTTTTATGTTCGGCCAGAATCTTCAGACTATAAGGTATTTGCAAAGGAAAAGGATGTCAGTCTTAAGGGTATCATCATCGTCAGGAAAGAGAGCCCTTATCAGAAACTCAAAGACCTTGATGGCAAAATAATTGTTTTTCCATCCCCTTCAGCATTTGCAGCTACACTTCTACCTCTGGCGCACTTTGAGAAAGAGGGCATTTCAGTAAATCTAAAATTTGTTGGCTCCCATGAATCTGTCTACCGCTCAGTTGAAAAAGAATTATATCCTGCTGGAGGGACTATAATGAAGGCAATTGAGCAGGCTGACCCCTCAATCAGCAAACAATTGCGGGTCTTGTGGACATCGCCGTCTTATACATCTCATCCTATTGCAGCGCACAAAAGGGTACCGAAAGAGGTATTTCTTCGTCTAAAGGCAGTTATGCTGAGTATGGATAAAGACCCTGAGGGGATGGCACTGCTTAAGGATATAGGCTTTAAAGGAATCGTGGAAGCCAATGACAGCGCGTATGATGATATCCGCAAATTAAATATTAAAATACCGGAAGCTAAGGAATAAAAGTCATTATGTCATTTCGCATTAAAACAATTATCGGCATTGCTCTAATTGAAGCCTCCCTGCTGTTTTTGCTTATCTGGAACAGTTTGTATATCCTCAAAACTTCAAATGAAGAAGAGCTTTTAAAACGCACCTATACAACAGCAAGGCTTTTTGCATCTTCAACCCAGAATGCTGTCCTTGCAACAGACCTTGCCTCAATTGA
>MHEL01000048.1:4083-6101 GCA_001803815.1 Nitrospirae bacterium RBG_19FT_COMBO_42_15
TGCCCGGGTGAGGGGGAAAAATAAGGTGCTTGCAGAAGGCGGCGACACAGAAGCATTGTCAAAGCCATTTATTCCAAACAGGCGTCTTGAAGATGCGAGCGGCGAGGTTTTTAATGTATATGCGGACATAGTTGTGTCTGGAGAAAAATATGGGAGCGTTGAGATGGGCTTCTCTATTGCTGCCATTAAGAAAATACTTGCAGGCGCGCGGAACAGGACATTGACCCTTGCCTTTATTGAGATGGGGCTTGTTGCGTTATTTTCATTTGTGTTTGGGCTTTATCTAACAAAGGGGCTTGATAAACTGAAGGAGGCGTCAAAAGAGATAGCAGAAGGAGGATTCGGGTATCAGGTAAAGATAAACGGAAGCGATGAGCTTGCACAGACTGCCAATGCATTTAATGAGATGTCTGTAAAATTAAAGATGCTTGATAATGAACGCAAAAAGGCAGAAGATGAGCTTGCTAAATTAAACGAGGACCTTGAACGTCGTGTAAAGCAGAGGACTGAACAGCTTGTTTATCTCACCAAGGAGCTCAAACATCAGTCTTTGCATGACTCCCTGACAAAACTTCCAAATAGAACCTTGTATAATGACCGCCTTCAGCAGATTATTCTTATCGGACGGCGTGAAAAGCAGCAGTTTACTATACTTATATTGGATCTTGATAACTTCAAAGATATCAATGACACAATGGGGCACCATACAGGCGACTTGGTATTGCAGCAGGTTGGGATACGTCTGAGATCATCATTGCGCGCATCAGACACTGTTGCACGGATGGGTGGGGATGAGTTTGCGATGCTGCTGCCGACAGCAAATAATTTAAATGGCGCAATAACAGCAGCTCAAAAGATTTTAAAGATTATAGAAAAACCTCTTGAAATAGCAGGGCAAACATTGCTTTTAAAAGCAAGCATCGGTATAGCAATGTTTCCTGAACACGGTGATGAAATTAATATTATTATGCGCAAGGCAGATGCAGCAATGTATGCTGCAAAGCGCAGGAAGGCAGGTTTTATCTTTTATGATCCTGCAATTGACCAGGAACTCAGCGACTACATGGCATTAAAAACAGAACTCGGCAATGCAATCTTTAGCAATGAGCTGATACTACACTACCAGCCTAAGCTTGATTTAACCAGCGGCCAAATCATCGGCGTTGAAGCGCTTGCACGTTGGCAGCATCCAAAACATGGTTTGCTGTTTCCCAAAGACTTTATTCCTCTGGCTGAAGAAACTGGCATGATTAAACAATTAACAATACAGGTGCTTAAAATCGCATTAAGTGAATGCGAAAAATGGTATAAGGCGAAACTCAACCTGCCTGTATCAGTTAATATCTCTACAATCAATCTGCAGGACCCTGAGTTTCCAGAGCAGGTTGCTGATGTGTTAAAGAATTTTGACTTACCCTCTTCCATATTAGAGCTTGAGGTAACAGAAACTGCTGTTATGACCGAACCCTTGCAGGCAATAGAAACCATCACAAAGCTCAGCAATATGGGCATTCAGATATCCATTGACGACTTTGGCACAGGTTATTCTTCCATGGCCCTTTTGAAAAAACTTTTGGTTGCAAAGATTAAAATTGATAAATCCTTTATAACAGATATGCTGAAAAACAGCAGCGATGCTGTCATAGTGCGTGCAGCAATTGAGCTTGGCCATAATCTCGGCTTCAAGGTAGTTGCAGAAGGCGTAGAAAATCAGGAAGTATGGAATCAGTTAAAAGACCTCGGCTGCGACTCTGCCCAGGGCTACTTTATGAGCCATCCCCTTCCCCCTGATAAACTCATGGAATGGCTTCAGCAATCACAGTTGAAAAAACATTATTAAAATGCCGCAAATAAATCCTTTACTTTGCCTTTCAGACATGCTCATATTTAAATCCAATTAATACAGTTAAAACGAGAAATGTAAAATATGCGGCGGAAAAACCTACCATGATATGCCATTCTGGATAGATAAAAAAATGCTCTTCTAATCGGTGAATGAAATTATCCGTGCCTGAGAT
>MHEL01000049.1:0-3512 GCA_001803815.1 Nitrospirae bacterium RBG_19FT_COMBO_42_15
ATGGCGGCAAGGTTCTGGGCGCAGCGGTTGATAAATATTGCTATATAACCTGCAGGGAGCTTCCTCCTTTTTTTAAACACAAGCACAGGTTTGCATATTCTAAAGTAGAGACAGTAAATAGTGTGGATGAAATTCAACACCCGTCTGTAAAAGAAATCTTTAAATATTTAAATATTAAAAGAGGGCTTGAAATTCATCATGATGGGGATATCCCTGCCCGTTCGGGTATGGGCTCAAGCTCATCATTTACTGTTGGTCTTTTGAAGACCTTGTATGCATTTGACGGTAAAATTATCTCAAAGGAGGATATTTTTAAAACAGCTATATATATTGAGCAAAATCTTATTAAAGAGAATGTTGGCTCTCAGGATCAGGTATGGGCGGCATGCGGTGGTCTAAATATAATTGAATTCTTACAGAATGGAGAAATTATTGTTGAACCGATTATTATGAATGAAGATCTTCTAAGAAGCTTTGAGAGAAAATTTATGCTCTTTTTTACTGGGTTGTCAAGATATGCGTCTGTAATAGCAGGGGATAAAATACAAAACATACCAAAAAAGAAGGAGGAGCTCCTTAAAATGATGGAACTGGTTGATGAGGCATATAAGATACTCACTTCTGGAAAAGACAATTTTACTGATTTTGGGAAGCTTCTGAATGAGACATGGCTGTTAAAGAAAAAACTGTCAAATAAGATTACTAATAATGAAATAGACGATATGTATGAGACGGCAATTAAGAACGGCGCAGTAGGCGGCAAGCTGCTTGGGGCAGGGGGTGGAGGATTTATCCTTTTTTATGTGGAACCTGAGAACAGGGAAAGGGTTAAAGAGGCTTTAAGAGGTTATCTGAATGTTCCTTTTAGATTTGATTTTTCTGGTTCCGAAATTATTGTATATAAGCCAAACTATCAAAATAATAACGGTGATTATGGTGATTATATTATAAGGGAGAATATAAAAATATGAGATTTGAACTCGCAAGCTCAACATGGAATGAGGAGGAGAAGCAGGCAATATTGGAAGTATTAAACAGCAACATATATACGATGGGAAAGAATGTAAAAGAGTTTGAAGAGAGGTTTGCAAGCTGCTTTGGCATGAAGTATGCTGTTATGGCAAACTCAGGTTCATCAGCCAATCTTATTGCTGTGGCGTCACTTTTCTACAGGAAGGAAAATCCCTTGAAAAGGGGTGATGAGGTAATAGCGCCGTGTATTTCATGGTCAACAACCTTTCATCCGCTTCAGCAGTATGGTCTGAAGCTTAAATTTGTAGATATAGATTTACATACATTGAATTATGATATAGAAGAACTAAAAAAGGCCGTATCAAAAAAAACGCGGATGATAGTTGCAGTGAGCATCTTAGGGAATCCCTGCCAGTTTGACGAGATTACGAAATTATGCAAAGAGAATAATATTATCCTTTTTGAAGATAACTGTGAATCAATGGGAGCTAAATTTAACGGCAGATATACAGGCACCTTTGGTCTGGTAAATACCTTTAGCACATTCTTTTCTCATCATATTTCAACAATGGAGGGAGGCCTTGTCCTAACAGATGATAAGGAGATTTATAATCTTTTAAAATCACTCAGAAATCATGGTTGGACAAGGGATCAGGACGCGGACAGCCCTATCTTTGAAAGGAGGGACGATGATTTTTTTGAGGCTTATAGATTTATCTTGCCCGGATATAATGTGAGGCCCGGTGAGATTCACGGCGCAATAGGGATAAGGCAATTATCAAAATTAGGTGAGTTTATAAAAATCAGAAGGAATAATGCAGGGCATTTTGTGCAGCTTTTTAAAGATGATGAAAGGTTTATTATTCAGAAAGAAATTGGGGAGAGTTCATGGTTCAGCTTTACAATGATTATTAATCCCAAATCAGGCATTGACCGAAAAAAGGTTTTGCAGAAATTAAAGGATGCTGATATAGAACATAGGATAATAACAGGCGGCAATATATTGAGGCATGATGTTATGAAATATTATGACTATACAGTAACAAAATCATCAAATGCTGATATTGCCCATTACAATGGATTCTTTGTTGGAAATCATCCCTATGACATCAGGGAAAAGATAGATTATCTGCACAAGACATTAAAAAATATATAAAGGAGGATTTGCTGGTGAATTACAATATTTTGGTTACAGGCGGAGCAGGTTATTTAGGTTCAATGCTGGTTCCTGAGCTATTGAAGTTAGGCAATAAAGTTACAGTGTTAGACAATTTTATGTTTGCCCAGAATTCTTTGCTTGAATGTTGTGTATATGATAATTTTGATGTGATAAGAGGGGATGCAAGGGATGAGGATGTCTTAAGACCTCTCCTAAAGAAGGCAGATTACATTATTCCTCTCGCAGCATTAGTTGGGGCTCCCCTTTGTAAAAGAGACAATATTGGCACTGTTACTACAAACAGGGATGCGGTTGCTTTTATAACTAAACTTGCATCAAAGGAACAAAGGATAATAATGCCTACAACAAATAGCGGCTATGGCATTGGTCAGAAAGGGGTGCATTGCACAGAGGAGACCGCATTAAACCCCATTTCATTATATGGAAAAGCAAAGGTGGAGGCAGAGAAGATTGTTCTTGAAAGGGGAAATTCCATAAGCCTTAGGCTTGCTACTGTCTTTGGAATGGCTCCGAGGATGAGGATAGATCTGTTGGTTAATGATTTTACCTACAGGGCAGTAAAGGACAGATTTGTAGTGGTCTTTGAAGGATACTTTAAAAGGAATTATATTCATATCCGTGATGTTGCAAGGGCATTCATTTATGCAATAGAAAACTTTGACACTATGAAAAATGAACCTTATAATGTCGGATTGTCTGATGCAAATCTTTCTAAATTGGAGCTCTGCGCAAAGATAAAAGAACAGGTTCCTGATTTTGTTTATCTTGAGGCGCCTGTTGGCGAAGACCCTGATAAGAGGGACTATATTGTCTCCAATGAGAAGATAGAAAGGACCGGCTTTAAGCCAGCCCACTCACTTGAAATGGGTATAAAAGAACTGGTTAAAGGGTACAGGATAATTACAAACAGCAGATATAGCAATGTTTAAAGACTCAAGGATTTATATTGCAGGGCATACAGGGCTTTTGGGAACAGCCCTTTTAAAGAGGCTGCAGGCTGAAGGCTATATAGACATTTTAACTAAAAGCCATAGTGAACTTGATTTAACTGACCGTACGGCAGTTGACTCATTTTTCAAAAGTGAGCAGCCCGAATACATATTCTTGGCAGCAGGCCTGACAGGCGGTATACTGGCAAATAAAACATACCCAGCAACATTTTTACATGCTAATATCGCAATGCAGGACAACCTCTTTGAGGCAGCAAATAAATATGATGTTAAACACATTATCTTTTATGGTTCATCCTGTGTTTATCCCAAAAATGCCCGGCAGCCAATGAAGGAAGGGTATTTGCTGACAGGGGAGATAGAAGAGACAAGTGAGGGATATTCAGCGGCAAAGATTGCAGGCATATTTT
>MHEL01000049.1:3530-6952 GCA_001803815.1 Nitrospirae bacterium RBG_19FT_COMBO_42_15
CATTAATCCCAAATTCAATGTATGGTCCGAATGATAATTTTGACCCTGAGAACGGCCATGTGTTATCAGCCTTGATAAGGAGATTCCATGAGGCGAAGATGGAAGGAAAAGACAGAATTATCCTTTGGGGAAGTGGAAATCCGAGGAGGGAATTTATATTCAGTGAAGATGTTGCTGACGCCTCTATATTTGCCATGCAAAATGCAGATAAGCTTCAAAATATGCATTACAACATAGGGACAGGAATTGACTATACAATAAAAGAGCTTGCAGAGATTGTTTCTCAGATTGTCGGCTACAAGGGCAGGATAGAATGGGATACAACTAAACCTGATGGCGCTCCGAGAAAACTCTTAGACAGTTCAAATTTCGTAGATATTGGCTGGAGGCCGTCAATTGGTCTTGAAGATGGGCTTAGGATAACTTATGAATGGTTTTTAGAAAATATACAAGAAGGATTATTAAATGAGAGAGTCTGACAATTTATTCGGATTTCTGAAGGAAAAGGCCTTATGGGTGCGTAAAGAGACACTGAATATTCACAAAATCGCTCAGGATACCAGACTTGCGTCGTCATTGTCAGCGGTAGAGATATTTGTGGCTTTATACTATGGAAAGATTCTCGCTTTTGCCCCCAAGGATATCAGATGGGAAGAGAGGGATAGATTTATTATCAGCAAAGGACACGGTTCAATCTCGCTTTACCCGATACTTGCCGATTTAGGTTTCTATGATATGAAGGAGCTTGAAAGGGTATGCAAAGAAGGTTCGTTTCTGGGCGGCATCCCTGATACAATGATCCCTGGCTATGAAACAATAAACGGTTCTCTGGGGCACGGGCCTGGTGTAGGATGTGGCATTGCCCTTGCCTTAAAAAGAAGAAAGAGAAGTGAAAAGGTATTTGTTCTCCTTGGCGACGGTGAGCTATACGAAGGCTCGGTATGGGAGGCAGTAATGTTTGCCGGAGAGCATAAATTGGGCAACCTGATATTGATAATTGATAATAATAAGGTTTGTATGCTTGATTATTGCAGGAATATTTTGGACTTAAATCCCCTCGATGACAAGTTTAAGATGTTTAAATGGGCAGTCAAAACTGTTGATGGACATAACATTGGTCAATTACATAATTCTTTAAAAAGAATTAAAGAGGATAACAATGATAAACCAAAATTGCTGATAGCAAATACTGTAAAAGGAAAGGGTGTGCCGAGCCTTGAAAACGACCCCTTAAGCCATATAAAAAACATAAAACCAGAAGAAATTGACAAGGTAATAGGGGGATTAAAGTGAATACAGAAAAAAAAGCAATGAGAGATGTTTTTATAGAGCAGATTTACAACCGCATGGCTGATGATGATTCATTGTTTTTTCTGTCGGCAGATTTTGGTTCCCCCAAGCTTGACATGATAAGGGAGGATTACAAAGATAGGTTTATAAATGTTGGCATAGCAGAGCAGAATCTTATCAATGTTGCAACTGGCCTGGCGCTGGAAGGCTTTACTGTATATGCATACGCCATTGCGCCGTTCTTAATAATGAGGGCATATGAGCAGATAAGGAACAACCTCTCTTTGCTTTCGCATACTCATAAAATTAATGTGAACATAATCGGCGTTGGCGCCGGACTGAGCTATGATGTATCCGGTCCTACACACCACTGCATTGAAGACATAAGTATAATGCGAACTTTGCCGAATATTACTATCTTTTCGCCAAGCGATTGGGCGCTTGCAGAAAGGTTTGTAAACTATTCTATAGAAAACAAAGGGCCAAAATATTTAAGATTTGACAGCAAGCCCCTCCCATGTATTTATGGAGATAGAGCAAATATAGAAATCCATAAAGGATTTTTTGAACTGGCAGAGGGAAATGAAATATGTTTAATTGCTACAGGATATATGACACATACTGCTTTGGATGTGGTCAGCAGGCTGGGTGAAGAGGGTATAAATATCGGGCTTATTGACGTCTTTCTTATAAAACCTCTTGATGAGAATCTGCTTTTTAAAAAATTAAATAAATATAAATTCATAATAACACTTGAAGAGGGCTTTATAAATAAGGGCGGTCTGGATAGCATTATTTTGGGTATTTTAAACAAAAAGGAATCAAATATTAGATTAAGAAGGATAGGATTTAATGATGCCTATGTCTTTGATATCGGCAGCAGGGAGTATTTACACAAATTAAACAAACTGGATAGAGAAGGTATTATTATGAGCATAAAGGATGTAATGGAAAAGATTTATGCCTGAAAAATTAGATATAGTATTGATTAATCCTGGCGACAGAAAACAGGTTTATCAGGATCTTGGGAAGGACTATTCTGCGATTGAACCGCCGTTCTGGATAGCAGTGATCGCTGCTTATCTTAGAAATAACGGATTTTCTGTAGCCATTATTGATGCGAATGCTGAAAATATTTCACCGCAGGAAACCGCAGAAAGGGTAAACGGGTTACAGCCATTATTGTCTGCTGTAATAGTGTACGGTTCGCAGCCTTCTGCATCTACACAGAATATGACCATTGCAGGAAGGATTTGCAAGGCCATTAAAGAACATACAAGTTCAAAGGCTGCAATAGGAGGGCTTCATCCATCAGCGCTTCCAGAACAGACCTTAAGGAAAAATGATGTGGATTTTGTAATTGAAGGTGAGGGGCCGTATACATTAAAAGATCTGATTCAGGTAATAAAGGAAAAAAAGGATAATTACTCCGCTGTCCATGGACTCTGGTACCGTAACGGTAGTATCATCAAGAACAATGCGAGGGCGCCACTTATAAGGAATCTGGATGAGGGATTGCCAATTGCTGCATGGGATCTGCTTCCAATGCAAAAATACAGGGCGCATAACTGGCACTGCTTTGACAATCTTGAAAACAGGATGCCCTACGGGGCAGTATATACAAGCCTTGGATGTCCATATTCATGTTCATTTTGCTGCATCAATGCGCCTTTTGGCAGGCCAGGGATAAGATACAGAAGCCCTGAATTGGTTTTTGAAGAGATCGGATTGTTAGTGGATAGATATGGTATAAAGAATATCAAGATTGTTGACGAGTTATTTGTTTTAGACGAGAGACACTATATGAAAATAGCTGATTTATTAATCAAAGAAGGTTATGATATAAATATTTGGGCTTATGCAAGGGTTGATACGGTGAAGATAGAGAATCTGCAAAAGATGAAAAGGGCAGGAATTAACTGGCTTGCTTTGGGAATTGAGTCAGCAAATCCTGATGTCAGAGACGGCGCCTCAAAGAAGATGAGAATTAAAGATATCAAGAATGTTGTGCGAGCTATTCAGGGGGCAGATATTAGAGTTATAGGCAATTTTATTTTTGGGCTGCCTGATGATAATCTTGAAACAATGCAGGAGACATTTGATATGGCTATCAACCTGAATTGCGAATTTGT
>MHEL01000049.1:6962-8063 GCA_001803815.1 Nitrospirae bacterium RBG_19FT_COMBO_42_15
TGTGCAATGGCATATCCTGGGTCAAAACTTTATGACATTGCCATTAAAGAAGGCTGGCAGCTTCCAAAGGAGTGGCATGGTTTTTCTCAGCATTCGTTTGAGATGCTTCCGCTACCAACAAAATATCTTAGTGCAAAAGAAGTTTTAAGATTTAGAGACGAGGCCTTTCATAAATATTTTGAAAATCCAGAATATTTAAGCATGGTTGAAAAAAAGTTTGGCAAAGAAGTTAAACAGCATATTCAGGAAATGACAAAAACAAGGCTAAAAAGAAGATTGCTTGAAAATCAATTCAAAGCCGCAAAAGGTCATTTCTCGTTAAATATTGCCAATACAAATAAAGAATAAAATCTTTTATAGCCATTTGTTGTTGTAATATGCGCTGATATCTATGAAGAAATTTTCTATACTTCTGCCAACAAGGATGCGTCCTTCACTTGTCTATAGACTGTTTGAAAGTATAGTTAAGACTACTCATGATATTCAGTCTGTGGAAATAGTTCTATACATGGATGCAGATGATACAGCAAGCCATAATATAGATATGCCTGCGCTTAAGATTATTAAAGTCATAAGACCTCCGGACAATTCTATGGGCATGATGTTTAAAGAATGCTATAAAGAGAGCAGTGGACGTTATATTATGCTGATGAACGATGATGTAGTATTTAGCTCTGTGGGATGGGATAAAGCTGTTGTCAATGCATTTTCTAAATTTTCGGATGATATTGCCTTTGTTTATGGAAATGATTTGGATCAGAAGAAAAAGGTGCCAACAGTTCCAATTTTATCTCGCAAGGTCTGTGAGCTTATGGGAGGGATATGCCCAGAAGGTTATTTGAATCTTCATATTGAATCGCATTTAGTGGATATCTTTAAACAACTTAAGAGCTTCGGTTATGATAGGATTGTCTATCTGAATGATGTAATATTTGAGCATTTGCACTATGCTGTAGGCAAATCCAAGCATGATAATACATATATAAAGAAGGATCCAGATTTTGATGACAGGCTTTTTGTTGCGTTAGATAATGACCGAAGATTTATCGCTGTGAAACTGGCAAAGTCTATTGAAGGATGCAAGAATGGCTTGATAGGGTC
>MHEL01000049.1:8143-9432 GCA_001803815.1 Nitrospirae bacterium RBG_19FT_COMBO_42_15
ATCTCAATACAATCATAAATGGCAATAACGGGCAAACATCCTTTGAAGTGATAATAGTAGGTGTTGGTTCAACCGATGAGATAAATACCTGCCTTTCAAACCTGATGGGAAAAATAAGGGTTGTCTGCAGTAGAGAAAAATCTAATTTTGCTATGCTTTGCAATCAAGGCGCCAAAGAAGCAAAAGGAGGCTATATAGTATTTTTAAAAGGAGGAAATATTCCTGAATCCGGTTGGCTTGACGCATTGGTAAAAGCGGTTAAGATGAGTAATGAAATTGCAGTAGTCGGCTGCAAGCTGCTTAATCATAGGAATGGGAGGATACAACACGCTGGTATATGTTTTTTTGACGATAGAGGAAGACTTAGAAGCACATATATTTATAGAGGATTCAATGCTGATAATCCTGTTGTAAACCGAGTGAGGGAATTCCATGCAATCAGCAGTGATTGCATGCTTGTAAAAAAGGATGTGTTTTTAAACGTCGGTGGTTTTGATGAAAATCTATATGATGGCGAGGATATTGACCTCTGTCTTAGAATACGGGAGCAGGGAATGAAGGTTATCTATACACCAGAATCAATTCTTTACACTTTCAATTCACACAATTCATTTGTTTTGCCATCAAAATGGGCAGGAAAAATAAAATCTGACTTAAATAGATTTTTGCAGGAGGATGGTTTTTCTCTTCGTAAAAAAGACAATGCAATTTATATATCCCTGGAAAAAGAGACTATAACTCATGATTGATAGGTCATTAGGTCCGCTCATTCATATAATCCATCCATATTATCCTCACCATACGAATTTTAAACCTTCCATGTTTTTAATTGTCTATTTAATAGCCATCCTATAATTTTTATTGTCTCATTCAAATCTTTGACTTTTTTCCTGTCTTAATGTTATTATTCTATCTACGAAGTCTTTATAAAAGATATTATGCTAAAAATAATCCTTGACAGGCGGCAGATAATAAATCAGTCTTCTTTTATGACACTGATTTTTATCCTTCCATTTGCCCATACTATGACCCTGAGGCTTTTGGCCATTTTTATCCCTGCTTTTTTGTGGCTTCTTGATATTATTATAACGAAGGACTTTAAGATTAAAAGGTCGATTCTTGATTTACCTGTTTTGTTTCTTCTTGTTTGGGGGCTTCTTTCAACTTTGCTTTCTGTAGATATTAAATACAGCTTTAAGGAATATAGGGGTGATATGTTGATAGGCTTTTTGCTTCTCTATTCTTCAATCAACAATATAGAAGAACGAACTGTGGAAAGAATATTGGAT
>MHEL01000050.1:0-267 GCA_001803815.1 Nitrospirae bacterium RBG_19FT_COMBO_42_15
AGGTATTCTATTCTCAATGGTCGTGCCATGACCCTACCATACCATGAAGAAGTTTATTTGTCAAGAGTGTAGACCTGACCCCTATGGTTTTGCGACCCCTATGGTTTTGCTATGGTTTTGCCCTATCGCTTGTGCGGGTGGGCCGGATATCGCCGCGATGTCCTTCCACTTTTCGTAGCGCTTGAGGATATCCTTCGGAACCGCCGCTGCCTGTTTATCCACACGCCGGTGCTCTTCGATGCGCCACATACCATATTATGGCTATAC
>MHEL01000050.1:365-6156 GCA_001803815.1 Nitrospirae bacterium RBG_19FT_COMBO_42_15
AACACTACTTGTTACCTATGTTCCCGACCGCTCAAGGGGCCACGATACAACTACAACGAATGACCGCACTCTACACTTTAGAGGCCGATTTGAGGGGTAATCCGCTAGGAGGCCAATAGGTTAGAAAGGTCCGACTTGTGGACCAGAGCGGCTCCGTCATGAACATTAACAATTTCAAGTTTTTCTTTGGTGGCAATTAAAAATGAACTTCTTTTCCTTCAATAAACTTGTTGATCGTCGGTTTGGCCCGAGCATCCTTAAAGTCCAATCCCTGGCTTTTCAATAATTGCTCCTTGCCTTTCATAATTTTCTCGTGAATCTCCTTATCAAGGTCGGGCTTCATCTCGTCGACCATTTCTTTTTCAGGAACGAGATAGGAAAGCTTTATTTCAGCAGTCCCGTTTACAGCGGCTGGAGACCAAAAGCCATGACTACCATCGGCAATAAATTCGACTTCCACTGTATGTTCGCCAACGTCAAATGTCTCTGTCGTGTCTTTCATCGGGGTACTGCCCCATTCCCCATCTTTGGTAAAACTGTACCGAACGTGCACTTGATAGACCCCTGCATGCGATACAGAAACTGGAACTACAATGCGGAGTTTTTTGTACTTAGGACCATATTCAGGACGGCGATTGCCAATTTCAGCATCAGAGTATGGCTCTTGTACCGAGAAACTGGCATTTCCTATTTTTGCGAACTGTCGGAATGACTTCTCATATTCAATTATGGATTCCGTTAGCACCTGGGATTCCCTGATAGTCATGGGAACGACGATAGCAACCAACACAAGCTGAAACACAAGCGCTGAAACAAAAGTAATAGCCGCCAATTTCTTGGAACGATTATTGATGAGCCAGGAAATTATCGCAGTAGCAAAATCACCAAGAAGCGCAAACAATCCAGACAGGATAAAATATGCCGCAAAAAAACCGCTTATCTCACGGAACCCGATAATATTTAGAATTACTGTTAGATTGAAGTTATCAGATAATTTAGCCAGAAAGTAAATTGGGGCCCCAATGATGATTGTAATGATGGGGGTTACGACAAAGGTGAGTAAGCCCAACAAAACAGCGATCGGCAACTTTCCTTTCGGTTGCGCTTCCGGAATCCTTTGTTTTGGAAAACCAGAATCAGGTATCATGAAAAATCTCCCGGGTCACCGCGTAATCGTGTGGGTAAAATAATGCGTCTGAGACTCGGCTTCACGCGACAATGCCTCACGAAGCCCAGAACGTTCATTCTCCTTTCGCCACGAAGCCGCTTTGCTTCGTGACACGAAGAGATTGACTGAAACGAAACATTCAAAAGATCAGCCGGGTTCTAACGATTGAACTCAGCCGTCGGCGCAGCCGGTCGGCTGGAGTGATTTGTTATGCACACTACCTGTTGGCACACTTTACAATTACTTCGGATCGAGGCGACGGTAGATATTTTGGATCGCTGTCGTCACCCCCATCCCAATGGCCCTCTACGGCACAAAAAACACCTTTTTTAAGCGCCCTGTAAGACGTGCCATCCGGTCCATCCGCCATTTTGTCGACACACCACCCATCTTTATTGAGGAGGTCACGGGGAAGATCCACGGGAAGCTTGCCGTCGGGGCAAGCAGGCAGGGAATCACCAAAGAGACTATCTAACGAAATCGCGGGACGCTGAGTGTCTGTCACTTTACTTGCGTCTCCCGAGAGGCGAATAACGCAGCCGCGGTAGCGCTTACCATCGTCCACAAAGCTCTCAAGCGATTTCGTCAGATTTTCATACGGACCAGAGCTGAGTTTTTTGTAGACAAGACTACAAATCTCTTCAAGCTCTCCCGCGTGGGTATTGCCAGCGCAGACCATCATGAGTGTCAGAACGGCTACTCGATTATAGAATGTCATATTCATGCATGATCCTTTAGATGCATAACAATATAATTAAGCGATTTTCGCTAAACTACCAGAAGCTTACCTCATTGTCAAATAAAAATTGACTTTCATCTGCAATATCGCTAAAAACCAAACCACTTAATATACTGTTTCAAAATTATATTCTGGACGCAACTCATCGCTAATTTTTTTTTCTTTAGCCTTCATGTCGTTTCCTAATATTATACGAATTTCCTGTTTCCTCTGTTAATGGTTAAAATATAGCATATCCAAAAGATTTTTAAAACAGAAAAACTATATGAAATCAATTAATTGATTTCCTTGACTCCCTGTAAAGGGTGTGATTTAATAAAGCCAATATGTTTTTCTCTGGCGTAAGTCCATCAAAAGAAGATGCCTTGTATGTCAGGATGAAGGCGCTTGGTATTTTTGAAAAAGATGTCATTGAAAAGTTCATCCGCTCATCCGGCAAAGGCGGCCAGCATGTAAACAAGACCTCTACCTGTGTTTACCTTAAACATATACCAACAGGCATTGAAGTAAAGGTTTCAAGGGAGCGCTCCCAGTCCTTAAACAGGTTCCTTGCTTGGAGGCTTTTGACTGATAAGATTGAGGAGTTAATAAAGGGCAAAGAGAGTAAAAAACAGCAGGAGATAGAAAAGCTCAAACGTCAGAAAAGAAAAAGGTCTAAGAGGGCAAAGGAGAAGATGCTAAAGAATAAGAAACACATATCAATAAAAAAGGCGCTTCGTAAAACCCAACCTGATATTACAAACTGACGCTCACTTTAACAAAATCCCTTTAAAAAATTAATAAGTTATGTTAATATACCTAAACCGTAATGGGTAATGTGTTATGCGTGATGAGTTATTTAATTATTGATTACCCGTCATCCATTACGAATTATGGAGACCTTGACCTGTCTTTCCTGTCCCTGTCTACCGCAGGCAGGTGCCGACAGGCAGGAACAAGTTCAGGGTAATATTTAGGGGGTAATTAGAAATGGCTATAGAGGGGATTAAATTAATAAGGGATTTCAGAGAAAAAAGGGATGCCATAGCAAAAAGGCTTGATGAGCTAAGGGGGCATCTTTGACCTTGATAAAAAGAAGAATCGTGTTGATGAGATAGCAAAAAAGATGGAGGCGCCTGACTTTTGGGGGGATAAAGATTCTGCACATCACCTTGTTAAGGAAAAGGCGCATCTTGAAAAATCTGTTGATAACTGGAATAAACTTGAAAAGGGCTTTGAAGACCTTGATATATTAATAACACTTTCAGAAACAGAAGAAGGCGCAAGTCTTTATACTGAAATTGATGCACTTTTAAACACGCTTGCAATTGGCATAACACATCTTGAGATAGAGCTGATGCTCTCTGGAGAGAATGATATTAATAATGCCATTGTCTCCATCCATCCCGGCGCAGGCGGAACAGAGTCGCAGGACTGGGCAGAGATGATTTTCAGGATGTACACGCGCTGGGCAGAAAGACATGGTTATAAGGTAGAGGTGCTTGATTATCAGCCTGCTGATGAGGCTGGTATAAAGAGCGTAACCTTTGCTGTTAACGGCGATTATGCCTATGGCTATCTAAAGGCAGAGGCAGGCGTACACAGGCTTGTAAGGATATCGCCATTTGATGCAAATAAAAGAAGGCACACATCATTCTCATCTGTGTTTGTATATCCAGAAATAGAAGAGGATATAGAGGTGACGATAAATGATGATGACCTGCGGATTGATACATACCGTGCAAGCAGCGCAGGAGGCCAGCATGTTAATAAGACAGATTCAGCAGTAAGGATTACTCATATTCCTACTGGAACTGTTACGCAGTGCCAGAATGAAAGGTCGCAGCTCAAAAATAAGCAGGTGGCAATGAAGGTATTAAGGGCAAAGCTCTTTGAACTTCAGCAGAGGGAGCATCAGGAAAAACTTGATAAGATAACAGGCGAGAAAAAAGGCATCTCATGGGGAAGCCAGATACGCTCATACATATTCCAGCCTTATCAGATGGTAAAAGACCACAGGACAAATATTGATATAGGAAATGTTCAGGCAGTAATGGACGGCGATATCGATAGATTTATAGAGACATATCTGATATCACAGAAAGGAAAGTAATAAGAATGGGAATGGAGAAGAAAGAGGAGCAAAAGGATATAAATGAACTGGTATTACAGCGCAGAAAGAAACTTGAACAGATTAAGGCATCAGGCTTAAACCCCTATGGAGAGAGGTTTGAGAAAAAGGACTCTGCAACAGGGCTTTTAAATAAATATCACAATTCCACTAAAGAGGATTTGGAAAAGAACAGAGTCAACTGTATCACCGCTGGCAGGATTGTTGCTTTAAGGAATTTTGGCAAGGCTGCATTTGCGCACATACAGGATGGAACAGGAAGGATTCAGATATATGTTAAGAAGGATGTTGTTGGCAATGAAAAATACACCTTCTTTGATAAGATGATAGATATCGGCGATTATGTCAGCGTCAAAGGTTTTTTATTCAGGACAAAGACAAATGAGCTTACAATTGAGGCAGAGGATTTTAAGCTCCTCTCAAAATCACTCCGTCCCCTTCCAGAGAAATGGCACGGACTGACTGATGTTGAAATAAGATACAGGCAGAGATATGTTGATTTGATTGTTAATCCAGATGTCCGTGATGTCTTTGTAAAAAGAAATAAAATAATTAAAATGATTAGAAACTTCTTGGATGAAAAGGGCTTTCTTGAGGTTGAGACGCCGATGATGCAGTCTATCCCAGGCGGCGCAACTGCAAGGCCGTTTGTTACACACCACAATGCGCTCGGCATTGACCTGTTTTTAAGGATTGCGCCGGAGCTTCATTTAAAGAGGCTTATTGTTGGCGGCTTTGAAAGGGTGTATGAGATAAACAGGAATTTCAGGAATGAGGGCATATCTACAAGGCACAACCCTGAGTTTACCATGCTTGAATTTTACATGGCTTATGCAGATTATAATGATCTGATGAACCTGACAGAGGAGATGTTTGTCCATACAGCAAAAGAGGTCTGCGGAAGATTGAAGATTGAATATACAGGCAAGGAGATTGACTTAACACCCCCGTGGCAGAGGCTGACATTAAAAGAGGCGATCTGCAAATATGCATCCTGCAATCCAGATGAGCTTTCTGATTTTGACAAGGCAAAGGCGCTTGCAAAGAGGCTTGGCATAGATATTAATGACGCGGATACCTATGGAAAGGTAATAAATGAAATCTTTGAGGCAAAGGTTGAGCATCAATTGATTCAGCCTACATTTATTATAGAATACCCAACTGATATCTCTCCGCTTGCAAAAAGGGTTGCTGATAATCCTGACTTTGTTGAGCGGTTTGAGCTTATTGTCAATGGACAGGAGATAGCAAATGCCTTTTCAGAGCTAAATGATCCTGATGACCAAAGGCAAAGATTTGAGATGCAGGAGAAGGAAAAGCAGGCTGGAGACGAGGAGGCCCATTATATGGATGAGGACTATGTCCGCGCATTGGAATACGGGATGCCCCCAACTGCCGGCGAAGGGATCGGCATTGACAGGCTTGTTATGCTCCTTACAAATCAGGCATCCATAAGGGATGTCATTCTGTTCCCGCAGATGAGGCCGGAAAAATAAGATGAACCTTTCATACGAGCTTTTTATAGGACTCAGATACCTCAAGGCAAAGAGAAAGCAGACCTTTATATCGCTGATTACAATGATATCAATGGCAGGCGTTGCTGTCGGCGTGTGGGCGCTAATTGTTGTCCTCTCTGTTATGACAGGCTTTGAAGAAGATTTAAGAAGCAAGATCCTTGGCACAAACTCGCATATCGTAATTATAGACAGGGGCGAAGGCGCTATAAAGGATTACAAAAATATCATCCCAAAGATAGAAAAGATAGAGCATGTCA
>MHEL01000051.1:0-4560 GCA_001803815.1 Nitrospirae bacterium RBG_19FT_COMBO_42_15
AAATTCAAATTAGTTGTTCCGAAAATGTCGAGCAGGACATTACCTTTATCCGCATAACTTAACCCTTTCTTATTAATCATATCCTAAAACACCTGATTTTAAAATACCTCTTTTCCTTACCGCCGCTTTATCCACTTCTGCGTTACCGTTGGGAAAATAATCCCGCTTGCCAAATCTGCTGTTGTCATAATATCAAACAATTACTTGACAGATAATCGTACCTATGATAATATAAGTTTGTTAAGAGAAAGGGGGCTATGATGATCATCTACAAGAAAATAGGGAATCGGATTAAAATGCTGAGGGAAAAGGCCGTGATGAGCCAGGATATGCTGTCACAGAGAATGGGCATATCACGGCCTGCCGTTTCCCAAATAGAGAGCGGAGAGCGGAAAATCTCTGCTGAGGAACTGCAAAAGCTTTCTCATATTTTCCATGTTTCAATGGACGATTTGTTGAATCCGGTAAAAGAGCCGGAGGTACATTTGCATAAAGGCAAGGAAGAGAAAACAGCCAAGCCGCAAATGCGGATCAGCGTGCCGCAGAAAAACCTCCAGAAATTCAAGGAAGTTCTGCTGTACATCCTGAACAAGGTCGGGGCCAAGGAGAACATCGGCGAAACCGTCATCTATAAGCTCCTCTATTTCATAGACTTTGACTTTTATGAAAAATATGAGGAACAACTGATCGGCGCCACATACATCAAAAACAAATATGGCCCCACGCCGGTTGAGTTTGTCAAAATCGTAGAGAGAATGATGGCGGACAAGGAGATAGAGAAGGTCAAAAGTGAATATTTCAATTTTCCGCAGACCAAGTATCTGCCTTGTCGGAAGCCTGACCTTGCGAAATTGATGGCGAACGAGATTGAGGTGATAGACGATGTCTTGAACCGGCTCTCGGAGATGAACGGAAGCCAGATAAGCGCCTATTCCCATAGTGATGTTCCTTGGATGACAACGGCAGATGGCGACGCTATTGAATACGAATCTGTTTTTTATCGCATGTTGCCCTATTCTGTGCGTGCATATGCAGAAGAGAACGGATGAGTGACCCGTTCTACAGCCCCTTCGTTGGGACGCTGTTCAAGAAGATTTCTTATGTCCCGGAATTCGAAAAGGACATGAAAAAGCTTAAACGGTTTTCATCGCTCGCAGAGGATTTGCGGATGTTTATAAAGGTTGCTCTCAATGCCTTTCACAAGCAGAACATTGACAGCAGGGCGATCTTTTACATATCCAATCTTGGCATCCATTCCCCGAAAATCTTCAAAGCCAAGAAGTTCGCCTGTAAGGCGCTCAAAGGAAAAGGCGCACAGTCTGGGATCAGGGTTATCTACGCGTATCACGAAGAAAAGGACTGGATAGAGTTTATTGAGATTTATTATAAGGGGGATAAAGAAAACGAGGATAGGGAAAGGATATTGAGGAATTATAAAAAATAATCTGCCTTGTGATGTTGCTGTATGTTGACATTGTTGTGATTAATCTTTATACTCACTTAACAATATCGCCAAATGCGGAAATGATACCTATTTTTATCCTTTTTAAAACAGTAGTTTTAAGATATAATACTAACAAAGATATTATAGGAGGTGTCCTATGACAGTCATTGATATGGTGGCAAAAGAATTTCATATGAACCCCAAAGAGGTTATAAAGGAAAGCATCAGCACATATCTGCATCAGAAATTGTCGAAAGTTGAGGCAGATATCTTCACAATTGCTAAGAAACACGGCGTAAAAGATGTTTTTGAACTTGATGCAAAAATAAAAAAGGGGCTTATCAACGAAAAGGATTCATATGATGACTATTTTGCCCTCGACAATCTTGAAGCGGAAAGGGAAAGGATAAAAAAGCTTCTGGAGAAAATCTGATGCCTTCAATCCACGATCTGGAGAGGATTGCTGAGATAGAATTCGCTGACATTATAGCCGGGACGATGTTTATTAACCACAAGCTTAGAATATTTCTGACAGATAGCAGCTTTATAGATGTCAACCTTTCGCAGAGGCTCCCGGATAAATTCGGTTTCCATTGGGAGCGAATGAATAAGGCTGGCGAGGTATTCCGTTATGATAATTTCCCTGATCCAAGCTGGAAGAATGTCAGCACCTATCCGTACCACTTTCATAACAGCGCACAAGAAACAGTAGAAGCAGCCCCTTTTCCGTTGGATGTCATAAAAGGTTTCAGGGCGTTCATGGAATTTGTTAGAAACAAAGTAAGGGAATAAGGGAGAGATCGTAGTGTGGCCTATGCCCACAGGATAAGGGATATAGAAGGGCTTTTTGTTTTGAGGCTTGGTTAATTTTCTTAACTTTTCTATATTTGCATTGTATGTTTTGGTCAGATATAGAATAAGTATAAAAATGAATATTCCTCCCGACCGCAGGCAGTAAAGTGATGATGGCTATTTCTTTGAGGGAAGCTGCAGGGGGAAGCAGCAGGGCCGCGTCTACACCCATGACAAAGTCTGCTTCAAGGGAAATATGAAAAATCGGGACAGGCGCTTTTAGGAAGCAGGGGGAGGCGATTACACATTACTCAACATTTAGTCTGCTGCAAAAAAATCTTATCTTGAAAAATTTTGCTGTCTTGTTTTCAAGCCTGTTACAAAAAAAGCCTGACTCCTTCGGGCCTTTTGACCTTGCTTTTTCCAGCAATTTGTAATATCTTTTTCATACCTGTCTGACAGCGGGCAGACATGCTATTTTTTTTTATTTATTAATATTAAAAAGATCTGTCATATATGAGCAACCATCAGCCGCATCTTATAGTCATTGCAGGCCCAAACGGCGCAGGGAAATCAACAACTGCTCCTTCTTTATTGAAAGGGGCGCTTGAGGTGACTGAGTTTGTTAATGCAGACCTAATTGCTCAGGGGCTCTCTGGATTTCAACCAGAGGGCGCAGTTTTTCATGCAGGCCGTATAATGCTTGAGCGCATATATTATCTTGCAAAAAAACATGAGGATTTTGCCTTTGAAACTACCTTAGCATCCAGAACCTTTGCCCCATGGATTGCTAAACTTCGCAAAAAGGATTATAGATTTTCCCTTGTTTTTCTTTGGCTGCCAAGCGAGGATTTTGCTATAAATCGTGTGGCTGAAAGGGTTCGCATGGGCGGCCACAATGTGCCGGAGGCGACTATTCGCAGGCGGTATTATACTGGCATTCGCAACTTTTTCAAGCTCTACCGTCCTTTGGCAGATAAATGGTTTTTTTATGACAACTCTGCTGCAGAACCCAGAATTGTAGCTTATGGCGAACAAGAGCGATATTTGGTTGTCAAGGACGAGGCAATATGGTATTATATCCATAATAGATATGGCAATAAAACAAAAACATAGAGACAAAATCACAGAGGTGCTTTCTGACCCTGATAAGGTTACACAGGCGCTTGTTCAGGGTGTACGTGAAGCCTTGCTTAAACATAAACAGGCCGGCAATCCGATTGTTGTCTGGCGTGACGGTAAAATTGTTTGGCTTAAGCCTGACGAAATACCAGTATAAAAGGCGTATATAAAGACTTGATACCTCTTTAATTGCTCTCTGCCTTTGGATTTTCTGGCTGCGCCCGGAAAGAAGCAAGAGTCGCGCCTCTCCATTACCCAGCCTTCAGCCTTATCTACTTATCCTCTCTGCCACGAACTGGCACATCATTGCGGCTTAATTAGTATAAATCATCCTGCAAAAGAAAGCTGCTATTTCTTTGTCCTTACATACAGCAGCCAAAGAAACAGCGCCACTGCTGAATATGCAATTGCAAACTCTGTTGCAGCGGCAATACCGAATCTGTTGCCGATGCCTGCGGGTGTTAATGAGTAGGCATGGATTATGCCAAAGAAGGACATTGCTGCGCCTGTAAATGCCCAGAGTGACGCCTTTTTGTACTCCTTTTCTATTACATAAACAGACATGGCTGATAGTATCATGGATGTAAAAATAAAACCTTGGCTTAGGGCTATAGCGCCTGTAATCGGCATTATCCCCTGAAATGCACCGCTGTTTACTGTGCTGTATAATGTTGTCTTTGCAGCCCGCAGCCCAGACTCTACCATGTTTAATCCCCATGATGCAAGCGAGGGAAAAAGGCCGATGGCAACAGCAAGGGCATGATGCTTTGGCGTCTCCTGAAATGCCTGCGCAGCAATTATAATGCCTATCCAAAGAAGTATGCCGATGCCTGCCTCCATGGGAATAAGCCTAAGCACAGCATCCATTGTGCCTGTAAAGCATATAAAGGCAATGAAAATTCCATTCAATACTGAATAGCCTGTTTTTGCGCCCATTGCCTTCCATCCGGGATGGCCGATGTAAATGGTAGTTGGAAAACAGCTTCCAAAGAATGATGCAATGATGCTTCCAATACCGTTTGCAAGAAGGGATGGTTTTGTTTCGTATCTGTCTCCTGCTGCCTCTGCGCTCTCAAGGTTTTGTAAAGAGCCGACTACATTAAAAAGCCCCATAGGAATAATAACAGACATATACCGCCAGACATATTCACTGCTAATCAGGCTAAAGACGCTTCCAATAACAGGTATCGGGGGATGTATAG
>MHEL01000051.1:4590-10600 GCA_001803815.1 Nitrospirae bacterium RBG_19FT_COMBO_42_15
CAAAATATCCGCTAAAGCCTGAAAGATTCAATCCCCATGCTATTGCAGTTCCAACTCCGATTGCAAAGAGGCCGCCCGGTATTCCGCCGGGCAGGCGCACATGGGACATATAATAAAAGAGGATGATAGCCGCAGGGATAAGGGCAAGCCCGGGCTTTGCAAAGATTTGGAATGTAAACTCCATGGAGATAAAGGTGATTGCAATGCCGGCAAGTGTGGAGAGCAAAGCTGCCCTCGGCGTTATCCTCCTGAGCCAGTCTCCGACAAAGGCGCCTGCTGTCTCTATTACGCCGCTAAAAAAGCAGGCAACAAGTCCAACCTTCCATGCAAGGTCTGGGTTCTTTGTCTCATGATAAACAGGAGCCATTACAAAGAAGATGTATGCAAAAAGGCTTACTGTATTTATGCCATAGGGAAGCGCAGTTACATCATCCCTCCCTGTGCGCATGGCAAGCTTCCTTGCCTGTATGGAATAGAAGATATTCCCGGCTATAATGGAGATTGCTGCACCGGGAAGGATATAGCCAAACACAACCTCATTAGGAATGCCTGCCACCCTGTTTGTTAAGGTAACAATCAGCATCAACTGAATCAGATTGTCTATAGCCAGCCCAAAAAAGCCGTCAAGGTCTTTTCTTACAAACCATGGATATGAGATTTTCTTAATCATAGGCATTTTCCCTTTTTGTCATTCCCGATGGGATTTTATAGCACAATCTTCTTATCCTTTCCAGAAAAAAAATAAATCTTATCATGCCAAACAACCAGCTTATTCCGAAAAATAGACATTATGGCCGTCATTGCGAGCGGGTGAGCCGAAGCCCCGAGCAAAGCGAGGGGGGAAGCAATCTCGCCTTTTTCAAAGAAACCTGCATAAAAACCCAAGCATTACCCTTCCTTGCAAAATGAAAGAACTTGTTTTAAAATACAAGGATAGTAGATTGGTAAGGGTTAAGCCTCCCTACCCCCCCCTACTCCCGACGCCATGAGCGGTTTAACTTTTATTGCATCATGGGATTAAATCTGATAGAATTAATTGCAGAGAGTTTACAGGTCAAATTTTTTTGAGTCTGCCAAAAAACCTTAAAATAGCCATAAGTGTCATTCCCGAATGTTTTTATTGGGAATCCAGTTCCTGTAAATTCAATACTGCAAGGAGCAATAAGATGCCGATAATATTTATGGGTAAAGATTATAACATGAGGCAAAAATGATTCCAGATGTTATTGACTTTGAAATTTTGGCTGATTACAAGATAAAAGTAAAATTATCAAATGGCAAAACCGGTATTTTTGATGTAGCTCCCTACCTTGACAAAGGCATTTTTACGGAATTAAAGGACTACAATTATTTCAAAAGAGCCAGGATTGAGTTTGGAACTATCGTGTGGCCGAATGAACAGGATTTTAGTCCAGAGACTATAGAGATAAAAATGAAAGAGATTGAGCATAACAAGCCACTCCAGCAGACGGCGTAAAACGTTTTTACTAATTTTGCGGGTTATTATAGATATGAGTAGGATGTGGGAATATTTTCAATGTCAGCGATGCGGGGCGTGCTGCACTCAAATTGGTTTGCCTTATGATGGAAACTCAGTTTTTGAAATAGCCGATTTTCTTAAAATGCCTGTTGATGAGGTTATTAAAAATTATTATGGAAATATAACCTCAGATGGCTGGGAATCCGATGATAACAAAAGAACGCCATGTCCTTTTTTAAAATATTCCGATGATAAATATTCTTGTAAGATTTACTCTGTGCGACCTCCTGGATGTAGGCTTTATCCCATAGATACGAATGGAGGACGACAAGGAATTACTTGCCCCGCTTGGGAAATAGCATTTTCAAAATTAAAGAAAGAACAAAAGGAAGAAAAAATATAAATGCAAGAATAAGAGTATCCAGCTTGCCTAATATCCCTTGCCCTCATCACATAAAGAAACATCTATACGCTCTTTACAAAATTGATATAGTAGTTTACAATAGGCTCAATAAAAAAGTGGGGAGCAAATACCATTGCTTTTTCTATTACTGTAGGCTTGGGGGAGGTACAAAATGCCATTGAGAAATATCCGAATACGCACTATGGGGAAACTGTTATTAATATTAATGTTTATAGCCGCAGTTGGCGCTTGCAGTGAATCCTCGCAGCCGTCTAAGCAGGAAGCTGCGCCATCACCAGAAAATCGTTTGGCAGAATTGCAAAAAAAGGCAGATGCTGGTGATGCCGATGCGCAGTTCAAGCTCGGATTGATATACGGCAAAGGCGATGGTGTGCCAAAGGATGCTGCTAAGGCTGCGGAGTGGATGCAGAAAGCCGCAGCGCAGGGAAATGCCGATGCACAGAACACACTTGGTTTAATATACGTCATAGGCGAAGGCGTGCAAAAGGATGCTGCTAAGGCTGTGGAGTGGTGGCAGAAAGCCGCTGCACAGGGAAATGCCGATGCACTGAACAACCTCGGGTTTATATACGACAAAGGCGATGATGGTGTGCCGAGAGATGCTGCTAAAGCTGTGGAGTGGTATCAGAAAGCAGCAGCGCAGGGAAATGCCGATGCACAGCTTAGACTCGGGAAGATGTATTACATAGGTGAAGGCGTGCCAAAAGATGCTGCTAAAGCTGTGGAGTGGTATCAGAAAGCAGCAGCGCAGGGAAATGCCGTTGGACAGTACTCGCTCGGATGGATGTATTACGAAGGCGAAGGTGTGCCAAAGAATGCTGCTAAAGCTGTGGAGTGGTATCAAAAAGCAGCAGCTCAGGGAAATGCCGTTGGACAGTACTTACTCGGATCGATGTATCTCGTTGGTAAAGGTGTGCCAAAAGATGCTGCTAAAGCTGCGGAGTGGTGGCAGAAAGCAGCAGCTCAGGGAAATGCGGATGCACAGCTCAGACTTGGGATGATGTACAAATATGGTTATGTTGGAGTGCCAAAGAATGCTGCTAAGGCTTTTGAGTGGTATCAGAAAGCCGCAGCACAGGGCGATGCCTATGCACAGTCTTCACTCGGAGATATATATATCAAAGGTGATGGCGTGCCAAAAGATTGGGTTCTTGCCTATGCATGGTTCAATTTGGCAGCGGCGCAGGGCAACAAAAACATGAAAGAAATTCGCGACTTACTAATCAATCAACTAAGTTCAGCCCAGCGCGCCGAAGCGGAGCGTCTGTCCTCTAATTGGAAACTTGGGCAGGTGCTGCGCCGTGAGGGTGAAACTGCTTCGGGTAGCAACGCCACCCCGGGCAAAAAGGCTGCTGGAACGGCTTTTGTAGTTAGTAAGCAAGGTCATGCCATCACCAACTATCATGTTGTTGCAGAGTGCAAGGAGCTACGGGTTCAGGGCCGCAGCGAACTGATACAGTTGATAACGCGTGACGAGGTCAGCGACCTTGCATTGCTTAAGATGCCGGGCGAATGGCGCGCCGCTGCGGCGCTGGCGCCGGACCCTGCCAGCCTGCGGCAGGGGCAAGACATTGTGGTGTTTGGATTTCCGCTTGACAGCGTGCTGTCCTCTGGAGGCAATCTCACGCCGGGAGTGGTAAGCGCAATCACCGGCTTAGGCAACAACAGCAACCAGATTCAAATCACCGCGCCTATTCAGCCGGGTTCAAGCGGCAGCCCGGTAATGAACAAAAAGGGGCATGTGGTAGGTGTTGTCAGCATGAAGCTTTCGGATGCTGCTATGGCAAAGTATACCGGAAGTTTGCCTCAGAATGTCAATTTTGCTGTCAGCGGGCAAACCTTAAAAGCGTTTATGGATGCCAACAGAGTGCCCTACAAATCAGGCTGGTCATTCTTATCATGGGAGAAATCCCTCGCAGATTTAGGCGATGAGTCGCGCAAATGGACAACAGTGGTAGAGTGCTGGAGGTAATGTCTATAAATTCATAACATCTACAAATATTGCAGTGCATTCAGCTTGATTTTACTATCTGACATAGAGAGCCATTATTATGACTTATCCACGAATTGAAAATTTACCTTTACAAGTTAATGCATTTAATTGGACTTGGAGCAAAATGGAAGGCAAAGACTTCTGGATAGGACGTGAAACAGACGGAACCAAGTGGTTGATGAAAGGAAGTGGTAGCTTTTATGCATTAAGAGAACGCGCATCTGCATATTTATTACAGTCATTAGGTATAAATAGCCAATCTTCGGCTTTTATAATTCTTCCAGAAAAATCCTTGCCCGTTGTGAACAATCCCAATATAGAAAGGTATCAATTAGCCATACGCTATATTGATGAGCATGGAGAAAATTGCAATCAGGGAGAGAAGTGCCCTTTGAGTAAACTAAATGATCATTTTAAAGAAGCCTCAAAAAAAGTTTCCTTTTTAGAGGCATGCTCTATCAAAAATATAATTGATTGGGTTAAATTGGAAGTGATGGCATGTTTATGTGGTGCTAATGAGCCGTCAGAAAGGTTGTTTTCAGAAAAACATACCCTGTATGTAATAGATAACGAGCAAATGTTCTCTACAACACCAAGCAATCCAATAACATGCACTGAATGGTTTGAGATAGAGTATGATACAACAATGAAAATAACCTTTGATTTATGTAAGAGGTTGTCTAATATTAATAATAGAGATATTGAGATATTTACCACCATACCAAAAGGTTATGTCGTAAATGAGATATGGTCCATACAAAAGTTGATGGAGTCAACATTGAAGTTCGCTAAACAATTTCTGAAGAATATGGGTGTCTAACTTTCCTATTGGCTTTTCCTCTCGGATGGCCTCTCTCTTACCCTTTCAACCTCACGCCATCAAAAGAAAGAAGGGCATCAAGCTTGGCTCTGTATTCAGTCACTTTTTTTCCACGCCGAAATCTCATTGTAAAGCTCACTGGCGGTTTTACTGCCGAACAGCTTTTCCTTGATTTCAAGATAGTCCATTTTTTGAGCGATTGTCTCCCTAATGAAAAAAGCGGCTTTTGTTATCCCAATGTTTTTCACGATTGCTTCTATCGCTTCACTCTTAAGAATTTTTATATCAGGAAGAGACTCGGTTTTAACTGCCATTTTTGTTTACTCCTTTTTTAAAATATTTATTACAAAATCTGCTGGATTTTGTAATTTTATAGGTCCATTATATCTCTTTAAAATTTTATCATCGCAGGTTAAAAAGCAATCAACCTTTAGCTCTTCTGCGCAGGCTAAGTGTAAAGCGTCAAGACCTTTTATTTGTTCTTTTTCTATCTCCTGCGCTCGCAACAGGAGGCTTTTATTAATTGGTTGAATATGTTTAGCTTTTTGAAGGCATAAGCTTACAAATGCCTGCCTTTCTTCATAAGGGTTGCTATTATTTTCAAATAATACTGCATCTGATGAAACTAACTCAATAGCCCCAGATTCAATAAGCATAAAAACTATTAGCATGGAAGACGATTCCATGTAAATCCTTGGCTGGGATTGATCGTCAAATATTCTGTTTAGGGCGCTGGTGTCAATATAGACTTTCATCAATTATATTAGACAGCATTATCTTCTTGTAAATTATATTACGATTTCTATTACAGTCTAATTAATTATATATCTTTTCATTTATTAAAACAATATTTTTCTCCATATTTTTTTAATTTTAAAGAAGGTGGCCGCTTTACTTTTACTTACTAATCATACAAAGGAGAGGGAATTAATGGCCATGTTTGCACTCTTTACAAAAATGATATAGTAGTTTACAATAGATTTTGGTGTGTCAACCTCCAAGAAGGAACTAAACAACCATGCTTAATAAAATAGATTCCTTTTTTTCCAAATACCTTTCTAAAAAAACCAGCAAGACGCAAATGCCTCATGCTATCAATGTGGCGACATGCGCTGTCTTGCTGGAGATTGCAAAGATTGATGGGGAGTTTACTGATGAGGAGCAGAAGATTATAAACAGCATATTAAAGAAAAATTTCTCATTAACAGATGAGGAGGTAAAGGAACTCGTTAAACTTACCAATGAAGAGTTAAAACAGAGCAGCGACCTTTGGCAGTTTACAAATACTATTAA
>MHEL01000052.1 GCA_001803815.1 Nitrospirae bacterium RBG_19FT_COMBO_42_15
TTCATCATAGCTTTATATGATATCTCTGTGTCAAATATATTTGCCTCGCGGCCGATTTTATTTGGGGAGTGCGCATCGGAATTTGATATCAGGGCTATCCTGTCAAGCGCAGAAAGCCTCCAGTTCATCAAAGGGTCTGATGAAAGGCCTGTTTCTATTGCATAGATATGCGGGGTTAAATCCTCAAAACATTCCTCAAGGGAATCAAAGCCGGATTCAGAGCCGAACACTGAAAAGTGCGGGGTCCATGCATGGGCAGGGACAAGCATGGCATCAGGAGACGCATCCATAACTATTCTTAAAAGCTCTTTTGCATTAAGGCCGAGGATGGGTCTTCCGTCTGCTTTGAGATTTCCTATCTTTGAAAGGCTGAGGTTTATTTTTGCAGCATCAGTAAAATCAGGTACAAATATGAGGGAGTGTATTTTTCTGGTTTTTCCATTTTTGCTGTAGATGCAGCTTATCTCAGCAGTAAGCATGAAAGAAATATCTGCCCTGCATGAATCTGGGATGTCATCTGATTGAAATTCCTTTTTAAGCATAAAGAGCCCGCTGGCTCTCGGTTCAAGCTTTTCATTCAGCTCTTTAAACCATCCCGGATGCGTGAAGTCGCCTGTGCCGATTACAGCAATGCCTTTGATCTGCGCCCATTTCCAGATATTTTCAGGTGACATCTCAGGGCTTGTTGCCCTTGAGTATTTTGAATGGATATGTAAATCAGCAATAAAACGCATGCGGGATTATAGCATGATGATAGGATTTAAAGAAGCGTAAAATTATTCTTTGCTGCATATCTATTTTTGTTGATTTATGTCTTTGGTATCCATATAATAAAAAAAAGGAGGAATGTTTTGACACTTGAAGAAAAGATTGGCCAATTATTGGTCTGCGGATTTGACGGTTTAAAGCCGTCTGATGAGATAAAAGGGCTTATCAAAGATTATAATATCGGCGGCGTGATACTCTTTAGCAGGAATATCAAAGACCCTGCGCAGACAGCAAGGCTCTGTAACAGCCTGCAGGAGATTTCAAAGACCCCGCTTTTTATCTGTGTTGATCAGGAGGGGGGAAAGGTCAGCAGGCTTCCAAAACCGTTTACGCAGTTTGCAGGAAATGCAGCGATTGGGAAAAGCAATTCTGTTAAGCTTGCCTATGCCTTCGGCGAAATCACAGCAAAGGAGCTTAAGGCAGTCGGCATCAATGCCAATTTTGCGCCTGTCCTTGATGTTAATACCAATCCTGATAATCCGATTATTAATGAACGGGCATTCAGTAATAACCCAAACAGCGTAAGCAGGTTCGGCCTTGCTGTGATAGCAGGCCTTCAGGATAATGGCGTTATCGCGTGCTGCAAACACTTTCCCGGGCATGGTGATACATCATTAGACTCTCATTATCAAATGCCTGTTGTTGAACACAGCATTGAAAGGCTGAATGAGATAGAGCTGCTGCCATTTAAACATGCAGCAGAGAATGATGTTGCTGCAATTATGACTGCCCATGTTCTATACAAGGGCCTTGATGAAAAATACCCTGCAACGCTTTCTAAAAAGATAATCCATGACCTTTTGCGCAAAGAAATGGGCTTTAAGGGTCTGGTTATAACAGACGACCTTGAGATGAAGGCAATCTCTGACAATTACGCAATTGGGGAGGCTGCAATCGGCGCACTCTCTGCAGGCGCTGATATCATCCTTGTTTGCAAGGACCACGAAAGGCAGAAGGAGGTCAGGGATGCTGTATTAAGAGCAGTTAAGGATAATATCATCACTGAAAAAAGGATTGACGAATCAATAGAGAGGATTATGGCTGTTAAAAAGCATTTTCTAAAAGAGACTAAAGCTGATTTGAAAAATATAAATGATATCGTTGGAATCGGGAAGCATCTGAATACTGCAAAACAGATTATTTCTTAAATGCGCTTTCCTTTATAAACTCTTTAAATAATGCCTCTGCATCCCTGCTTTTTTTGTATAATGCCTCTGGATGCCACTGAACGGCTATTACAAACCTGTGGTTTATGCTTTCGATGCCTTCAACTATGCCATCCTCTGCAGCTGCATTTGCAATCAGACCCTTGCCAACATCCTTTACTGCCTGATGATGGGTGCTGTTGACCATTGTTGATTTGTTGTTTATTATCCTGAATAATTTACTGTTATCCGTAACCTTTATGCTATGGGATGCATTCTCCCTTGTTTTCTTCTGCTGGTGGTTTATAGCATCCTTTAACTGTGTAGGAATATCCTGATATAATGTGCCTCCTGACAGGACATTTAAAAGCTGCATGCCTGCGCAAATGCCTAATACAGGCATGTCTTTGTCAAGGGCGTGTTTTGCCATTGCCATTTCAAAGGCGGTTCTCTCTTCTTTAATCTCGCCAATCCTGCTGGAGAGCTCTTCTCCATAATATCGCGGGTCAATATCAAAATTGCCGCCTGTAATCAGCAGGCCGTCAATCATCTCAGTATAATGTTCAATCAAATCTATATTTGCTGTAATTGGAAGAAGGAGCGGTATGCCGCCATTCTCTTCAATTGCATTTATATAGGCCTCTCTTAGAAATATGTAAGGGTCATTTTGTCCCTTTGTCTTTGAAGGCATCTCTCCGAAATCTGTTGTAATGCCTATTACAGGCATATTTTCAATCTTCTTTGTAGATACATCCACAAGGCTCTGGAACATGTCCTTTACAGTTCTTGATAGTTCTGAGAATCTTAAAGGCTTGGTAATGTATCCTGATGCGCCGAGCATGAGAGCCTTCTTTTTATCATCCCCTGAGGCAACTGTAGTAACAATGATAATCGGCGTTACAGTATCATGCATATTGTCCCTGATATGCTCTATTACCTTCAGCCCGTCCGCCCTCGGCATTCTCAGGTCAGTAATTACAAGGTCAAATTTTTCCTTTAACTTTGATATTGCCTCAATGCCGTCTGACGCCTCTGTAATATCGCACTTGATAATCTTCCTTAGCCAGAAGGATAAGAGGCGGCGCATAACAGCAGCGTCATCTATAACAAGTATCCTTATGCCGGCAAAATCCTTAAAAATCTTTTCTACTATTGCCATGCCCTCCGGGCTGAGATCCTTAAACCTTATTCCCATACCAGAAGGTTCGTCATTCCCAGCGGCTATCCTGACCACCTCGCCTGTGCCTTTCACTGGTTTTGATGCGTCAGGAAAGAGGAGCTGAAAGTCAACAGACGAGCCGAGCGGCAATGGCTTGTCAGTTTCAATAAATATCCCGCCTTTGCTTATATTAAGCGCATAATCTGCAAGAAAGGCATTAGGGGTCTTGTATTTTACCTGAACCTTTAATGGTATTCGGGGCGATTTTCTTTTTTCTTCCATGCCTTCTCCTTATGTCTAATTCTACCTTTTTTATTGTATCTGTCAAGATATATCAGGAAGATTCAATTGACACAGAGGTTATTAAATGATAAAAGATAATTATGCTGAAAAAAGGGCTTTCAACGCACATTTTTGCATATAATATATTGGATGAGGCGATTATCAAACAGATAAAAGGAACAGGGTTTGATGCTATTGAGATATGGGGGATGAGGCCTCATTTTGACTATAAGGATAAGGAATGGGCAGAAAAATTCGCTAAATTGCTGAAGGAGAATAATGTTAAGGTTGTCTCCTTTCATGCCCCGATATACGAGGAGGTTACGCCGCCTGATAAAAGAAAATGGCTCTCTTTTTCAAGCAAGGATAATAATATCAGGCAAAAGGCATTAACAGAGGCAAAAGAGTTAGTAGACTGCATGGGTTTTTTTGAAGCAGGGCTTTTGGTTATACACGGCCTTGAGGATAGAAAGGAAACAGAATCAGAAAAGGCGTTTCACAAGAGCCTGACAGAGCTGTCTGAATATTGCGGAGAAAAGAATATAAGGATTGCTGTTGAAAATATCCTGCACGGCGCTACAGCAGAGAAGATTATGAGGTTGATAGAGGATGAGAGATATGACCCTGATGTTGTCGGTATGTGCCTTGACTTAGGCCATTCCAATATATCAAACAATCCAGTAAATGATTTAGAGGGGTGCAGCGAGAGGCTCTTTGCCATACATGTATCTGATAACAACAGCAGGGAGGATTCCCACGGCGTCCCTTTCACAGGAACGATTGACTGGGCTCAGGTTTCAGCAGTATTAAAAAAGATAGGTTTTGACGGATATTTTATGTATGAGATAAGAAACCGTGATAATATAGATGATACGTTAAATAAGATTAATGAAAGTTTTAAAAGAATATCAGAGGGATTTGAGGATGCTTGATAAGGTCTTTGTAGAAAAGGCAGCGAGGAATATTGCAGGTATAAATGGCGGTTCTGTCAGCATTGACAAAATAAAGGGCGATGCCTCTAACAGGAGCTATTACAGGATAAGTTTTGAGCTGAACAAGCACACTCTGATTCTTATGGAGCTTGCAGAGTTAGAGGCATTTAAGAAGTCAGAGGAGAAGGTTACCATTTCTGCCATACCTGTTACAGAGCTTCCTTATATAAATATACTTAATCATCTTGCAAAGTGCAATGTAAGCGTGCCAAAGCTTTTTCAATATGAGAAGGAAAAGGGATTGCTGTTTCTTGAAGACCTTGGCGACGAGACCCTGCATGAAAGGATTGGAAGCGCCGGCATTAATGCGTGTATGGAATATTATAAAAAGGCTATTGATGAGCTTATTAATATTCACACCTGCGCAACAAGGATAAAAGACAATGGCTGCATTGCCTTTGGAAGGGTATTTGATAATGCACTGCTGATGTGGGAGTTTGACCACTTTATTGAATACGGCATTGAAGATGCAAAGGGTATGAAGATACCAGTTGCAGAGAGAAAGGCAATAAGGGATATCTTTTATTCCATCTCTGAAAAACTTGCAAAAGAGCAAAGGGTCTTTACACACAGAGACTTTCACAGCAGAAATCTGATGATACACAATGATAAGATAAGCGTTCTTGATTTTCAGGATGCTTTGATGGGGCCATGCCAGTATGACCTTGCATCGCTTCTGCGCGATTCTTATGTTGCTTTGCCAGAGGAGATGATTA
>MHEL01000053.1:0-488 GCA_001803815.1 Nitrospirae bacterium RBG_19FT_COMBO_42_15
GCTGTAAAGCAGGTTGAAGACTTTATATACGATGAGCGATTAACTAAGCGCCGTTAGTCTCTTAACATGGCTGAAGCCATGTTTCTATCTTTTTACTGCTACCAAATGGTTACACTTATTTTAATTCAGATGTTATAAGAAAACTGTTAAAAAAAAGAGTCTTTAAATTTCAATAAGATAGTCTTTTCATCAGGCTAAAACAGCATTGGTATGCTATTTGCATTTATATTTAGCAAGCATAATTTTCGCTCTTGACTAAGACATGCAAATATTATAAGCTTCCACTTAATGTGGGCGGGGGAGAAGCATTTCATAATGAAGCATTTGACTTTCGTTGAGAATCTCATTTTCTATATCCTGTTATTATTAGCGCTCTTTTTGATTTTAAAGGCAATTCCAGGCGAAAGCGGAACGATCTTTCGTTCTAAGCACGACCTGTCTTATCTTAGCCAGAGGGCAATTGCAAAAGGGGGTGTCGGCGCAATGAA
>MHEL01000053.1:560-10994 GCA_001803815.1 Nitrospirae bacterium RBG_19FT_COMBO_42_15
GGAATCATACACTCCCAAACGCTTCTGGTTACAGCATGTACCGAAGCACCACTATTGACGTAAGCGCTCCGAGCGCGCCTGACGGCGTTTCATTGGCATGCCTTTCATGCCATGATGGCACTGTTGCTGTTGACTCTATTACAAACCCTCCTAACACTACATGGGTAGACACAGGCGTGCATTACAGAATGAGTACTGAGACGTCAGGCGAAAGCTGCGGCAAATGCCATACCCCGCAGGGCGAATTGGCTGGTTTATACGGCGCGCATGATGCTACCGTTAAGTATCTGACAAAAAATCTTGCAGATGACCATCCTGTTTCAATGAGCTATCCAACAGTATTGCAGGACCCTAAATTCAATATACCTCCGGGAACAGGCATATTTCCAAATGGAATAAGATTATTCAGCGGCAAGGTTCAGTGCGCATCGTGCCACGACCCGCACAATCCTGATGAGCAGAATTTAGAGGGAAGGGACCCCTTTTTAAGGACATCAAAAAGAGACAGTTCGCTCTGCATGACGTGTCATATAAAATAAGGCAGACGTAAGTTGCAAGTATTAAGTCGTAAGCCTTTAATAAGGACTTTTTATATATTAACTTATAGATGTATAAGAAAAACTAATTTTTCTCTTGACACCCAAAATCCTATATGATATTTATAAGCCCTTATCCTAAAAAGGAGGGTGAAGATTTATGAAAAGCAACAAGTTACAAGCAGCAGGTTTTGGATTGGTTTTTTGTTTTATTCTCTTCATTTTAGCTACAAAGGCTATCTCTGCCCCAAATACATACGGCATAACAAATACACGGCACAATCTTATGGTGACATATTCACCTATGGGATCGCTGATACTTGCCATGAACAAATATGGGGAGGTCTGTGTCTACTGCCATACGCCTCATGGCGCTGCAGCAAATGCCCCGCTCTGGAACAGGACATTACCAGCAACTGGAAATTACACCCCTTATTCAAGCACAACAATTGATGTAAATGGAGGAACTATCCCTCAGCCTGATGGCATATCATTGGCATGTTTATCATGCCATGATGGAACAATAGCAGTAGACGCTATAATAAACGCCCCGGGTTCTGGTGCCAATCTCTCAGGCCCATGGTATGGTAATAATGAATCACCAAATCATTACGCTCTTGCTCAGATAGGGCAGTCAACAAGCGGAACAGGTAGTTGCCTGGAATGTCATAGAAATGGTGGTCTTTTAGCAAATCCCGACGTGTGGTTTGATGTTGCTGCCTTCACACAGAACCTGAGCAACCAGCATCCAATTTCAATGAATTATCCAACTCCTTCACAGGACCCAAAGTTTAATCCTCCTACAAACAGTAATGGAAGCCTTGCGTGGTTTGAGACAGGAGGGATGGCAAATAGGGCTGATGATAATGAGATAAAACTCTATGGCGATGGCGCAGGAGGCTATAAGGTGCAGTGCGCATCGTGTCATAACCCGCACGGGACATTATCGTCTGATGGAGTAAATCTGTATCCGACTTTTTTAAGGAAGGCTAATTCAAGCAGTGATTTATGCACTACCTGTCATATAAAATAAAATGGCGGCTGTAGTTTTAAGATTTAAGTTGCAGGAGGGCTTTAATTATAATATAATTCAAAAAATGTATTGTGGAGGTTTTTATAAAAATTTAATAACAGCAATATCTTTATTGCTTATAAGCGGCTGCGCTGGAATAAAAGCAGAAGGAGAATTGGTCTGGCCTCTGCCGCCGGATGAGCCAAGGGTAAGATATATTGGCACACTCTCAACATCCAGAGATATTGAGAAGGAAAGTATCGGCAAAACATTAAAAACAGCAGTGCTTGGCGCGGATGTTATTGAGGGTTTAAGAAAACCTTACGGCATCCATGTAGATAAAGAGGGCAGGGTATATGTAGCTGACACAGGATTAGGCAAGGTACTTATCTTTGATTATGTTGCAAACAAGTTTGTAATACTCGGAAATGAGGGAAGCGGGGTATTAACAAAACCAGCCGGCATAACAACAGACAGCGCGGGCAGGATATTTGTAACAGACACGATGCAGAACAGGGTTGTTGTATACGATAAAGACACAAATTTCCTTCTTGGAATCGGTAAAAAGGGTGAGTTAGAGCAGCCTGTTGGCATAGCATTAAATGAAAGGCTTGACAGGCTTTATGTGGTTGACACAAAGATCCATAAAATTTTTGTATTTAACGCTAAAGGGGACAAGCTCTTTGAAATAGGCCAAAGGGGAACAAATGACAACGAGTTCAATTACCCGACCAATATTTTTATTGATAAAGAGGGCAGGCTCTATGTAATGGATTCAATGAATTTCAGGGTGCAGATATTTGACGCAGAGGGCAAGTTCATAAAAAAATTCGGTGAGGTCGGAACAGGGTATGGCCAGTTTTCCAAGCCAAAGGGAATTGCAGTAGACAGCGAAGGGCATATATATGTGGTTGACTCTGCATTTAATAATATTCAGATATTTGATGCAGAGGGCAAGTTGCTGCTCTATTTTAGCAATATGGGAACTAAGAGAGGGGAGCTATGGCTTCCAGCAGGCATGTATATAGATGAAAATGACAAGATATATGTTGCAGACCAGTACAACAGAAGGGTAAATATATATCAGTATATGGGAGAAAAGTATAAGGCGCAAGCTCAACAGAAGGCATTAAAGAATTAATAAAAGATTATTGGTTTTAATAGTATTTGCTACCGTTTGGTAGCAAAACCAATAATATGTGTAATAAATTAAAAGCTATTTAATATTTTCAATAGGTTATAAAGGAGAGAGGGATTTAAAGTATAACCAAACAGTAACACTATTTAAAAAAGGAGGTGATAAGCTGATTTTTCAGCCAATAAAAACAAGTAGTTAAGAAATATGCAACAAGGCATAAACTTTGCATATATTTAAGGCAAGGTTTATAGCAATTAGTTCCCTCATTTAATTTTCTCCTATAGGGGAGTGGTTAGGGTGAGGGGGGATTGGACCAGAACAATAATTTTAAATAAGGAGGAAATAGATGAAAAAGATTTTATTATTAACAGCGTTATTTTCAATGCTCTATGCATCATCTGCCTTTGCAATGATTACACAGAGCAGACACAACCTTAGCGCCAGCCATCCAGTAGGAGCAGCGTATGGTACCGTTTATACTACTGCAACAACAGAGGTGTGTGTATTCTGTCATACGCCGCATGGCGGAACAACAGATGGACCACTCTGGAACAGGGCGCTGGCAACAGCAGGCTCTTATACACCATATACAAGCACTACCATGGATACAACAACAGGCCAGCCAGGCGGTATTTCATTAGCTTGTCTATCCTGCCATGACGGAACAATAGCATTGGATGCCTTGAGAAACGCACCGGGTTCAGGAGGATTCAACGCAACACCAACAACCCAGGGCTGGACATTTAATGGACTTGGCACATCGACCAACAATTCACTGCCAGAGGACGGCAGGATAACAAACCTTACACAAAATCTTGCTGATGACCATCCAATATCAATAAGATACGCAAATTATGGCGGAACAATACTTGACCCAAAATTTAATATACCGAACGGCTCTTCCTTAACTGCACAATGGTTTGATGAGGGCAGTCCAACAAGGGCAGATGATAATGAGGTAAAGCTATATCCAACAGGCGGCACATTCATGGTAGAGTGCGCCTCATGTCATAACCCGCATGGAACAACAGCAGCAATAGGCACACCTGCGGCAAACCTTGCGCCAAATGGAGTTGATTATTCGACATTCTTAAGAAAATCCAATAATGCAAGCGCATTGTGCACAACCTGCCATATAAAGTAAGAATATAATTTGTAGGGGCAGGCCTCTGTGCCTGCCCTGTTTTTAAAAAACTGATAAGCCGAGTAAATAAAAAATTTACTCGGCTTATTTTTTATGCAGATAGGGATGCTAAAACCAATCTATGCAAAATTTAGATTCCAACAACAAAACAGCCCTTTACCTTTTTTATGCGCTTATAATAATAGTCCCTCTTTTTTTTACATGGCTTACTTACGAATCCTTTTATATTCCAAAAAGGTTTGCCTTTCAGGTTATTGTCGCGCTTATTTTTTTATATGCCGTTATCCTTACAATCAGAAGGGGACAATTTTCCTTTAAAGGCAATCCTCTTGTTTTGCCTGTTTTGCTTCTCGCCTTCTGGAGCCTTTTATCGCTTTTTAATTCAGTAAATATTCAGGTGAGCCTGCAGTATTATTCCCTATTTTTACCGCAGATAGGGTTATTTTTTCTGACAGTATATTTGCTAGCGGATGAAAAAAAAGCGGCTTTTATTGAAAATGTGTTAAATGTCCTTATAATTGTCAGCACAATAAGCGCGATAATCGGCATCATGCAGTTCTTCGGACTTAATTATGAGCATGGCATAAAATGGAAAATCCCTTCAAGGCTTCCTGACAAAACAGACATATATTCAACCTATGGAAATCCAAACTTTATGAGCGCCTTTTTAGCCGCAGTCTTCCCCTTTGTTTTAATTAACCTATGGCATAATTTTAATGACGTTAAAAAAAGGCTTTTGAATGCAGTCTCAGCCTTAATTATTCTATTCTGCATCTTAATATCACGGACAAAGGCCGCATGGCTTGGAGTTATTATATCCACCATCTTATTATCTATATTCACCGCCAATATCAAGGGCAAGGCTTTTATAAAATATCTCAAGGCATCAGGAATAATATTCTTGGCAGTAATAGCAGTTATCACAGGGATAAGCCTTATCCTGCCGGCAGAATCAAATCCAATACTTGCTGAATTATCATCCCTGAATCTATCACACCTGACCTTTAAGGGAAGGGAGCTGATGTGGCAGACTACATTAAATATAATAAAAGACCATCCGTTAATCGGGGTTGGCGTGAATACATACAGGCTGAATTATCAGAACTATCAGGGTGAATTCCTAACCAGATACCCTGAATACATCACCTATCTTGGCTCTGCTGAATCTCCACATAACCAGTATTTGGAGACCGCAACAGAGCAGGGGATAATAGGATTATTGCTGTTTTTATGGATAAATATAACATTCTATAAAAGCGGGTTGAATACTTTAAGGTCTAATTATCAGCTTAAAGAAAAGATGCTTGCTATTGGAATAATGGGAGGTGTTGCTGCCATCCTAATCCACGGCCTTGTAGAATTTCCTTTAAATTTAGTTCCAAATGCAATGCTGTATTGGCTGTACCTTGGGTTTATTATGGCAATACAAAATAAGCAAGAGGTAAGGAGCCGGAAGCCGGAGGATAAAATATCTATTCCAATTTCCCATAGGCTATCTTATTTCATCATTATTATTTCCTTTGCTATATCTTTGTTTTTTATCTGGTCAAGCCTTCGCCCAGTAGTTGCTTCAAAGATACATAAAGATACATGGTATCTTATGCAGGTTCAGAGCTGGGAAAGGGCGGTTATATCTTCAAAGAATGGAATCAAATGGCATCCGTTAAACGACGAGCTTCATCTGTTTCTCGGCGTTGCCAATTATCATCTAAAAAACTATCCGGAAAGCCTAAAAGAGTATTCAGAGGCATATAAGCTTTTCCCTGATTATATGATTCCCTATAATATGGGTCTGCTTTATAAAAAAATGGGCAACCTACCCCTTGCAGAGGAATATTTTAAGAAGACAATATTCATAAGGCCGAATCTTTTACAGGGCTATGAACAACTATCACAGGTTTACAAAGAAATGGGTAAAATAGATGAGTCTATTGATATTTTTAATAAGGGCGAAAGATACCGCAAGTTTTAAAAAATTCTTGATTTTTTCTTGATTTGGGGCTGTTATTGTGCTATGTTAAATTCTCATTCAAAGGGGGGAATATGAAGAATGTAAAGGTCTTTATAATACCTGTCTTTTTATCTCTTTTATCCGTATTATCCTCACCGCTTTTTGCAGAAAAGACAGATACCGCCTCTACTCAGCCTGAAAACATAACTGCTGAAACCGCCTCAAAAAAAATAGTGGCAACTGCAAACGGCTCTTCCATAACGTTAAAACAGGTACAGACACGCGTCCAGTTAGTCTCAAGAGAGGCCGCTTACCACACACAGATTAGCGATGAGAAAAAACAAGAGATGATGGAAAGGGCATTGGACCAATTAATTATAGAAGAGCTTGCATATCAGGAGGCAAAGAAAACCGGCGTTACAATCTCAGAAAAAGATATAAATAAACGCTTGAAAGAGGTAAAAAACGGATTCCCTTCTGAAGAGTCATTCAATAAATCATTAGCCGCAAACGACCTTGACCTTGATAAATATAAAAAACTGATTGAAAAAGAACTATCAATAAAAAAGATTAATGAGAAATTGTTTGGCAAGCCGATTGCGCTTAGCGACAAAGAGGTCAGGGACTATTTTGAAAAAAACAGGGATAAATTTAAAGAGCCTGAAAAGATAAGGTTAAGGCATATATTAATAAAAATACCTGCATTTGCCTCTAAGGAGGAGTGGGAAAAGGGTAAAAATAAGGCAGAGGAGATATTATCAGAGCTTAAGGCAGGAAAGGACTTTGCCAAGCTTGCAAAGGAATTTTCAAATGATCCAAGCAAGGAAAATGGCGGGGATCTGGGTTTTATACACAAAGGGAGGCTGGAGCCTTATGTAGAGGATATTGCATACACTATGAAGGTAGGGGAAATAAGCGATGTGCTGCAGACAATATACGGCTATCATATAATCAAGTTAGAAGAGAAAAAACCGCCGCAAAACACGCAATTTTCAAAGATAAAAGAAAAACTAAAAAAAGACCTTGAGGGCATCGCCATGGAGGAGAGGAAAAAAGATTGGATTAAAGGATTACGCGAAAAGGCAGAGATAAAGTATTATGTTCCATCTGATAAAAAAGACTAAAAGGATTGTAATTGTAATTATAATAATATCTGTCCTGCTTCCTTTAAAAAAGTCGTATGCCCAGATATTTTCTTGGTCCGGAATGATAGAGCTAAGCTTCAGGGACAGGATTGAGAAAGGCAAGGCAGGCGACTATGAAACAAAGAGCGACCAAAAGACCTTTCAGCAGAGGTATTTTTTAAACGTCGGCGGCCCGATATTTGACCCCAGGATTGCAATATTCTCTATTGGCACAACCTTTACCCATACATGGGAAGATTTAAATGACGCCAACAGCCGCACAAAGGATTACGGATATAACATATCAACAACCTTCTTTCCACAGCGTTATTTTCCATTAACGCTTTACACAAACAGATTTGTATCTGATACAGACAGCTCAATATTCGCTTCAAGGAAAACCACAACAACAGGCTACGGTTTAAGATGGCCTTTAATGTTAAGATCCCTTCCGACAATACGTCTCTTGATGGAGCAGACAGAGACTGTTGCCGATGACCCTCAGCAAAGAAAGGATGAAAGAAAAAGAGAGGCATCCCTTGAATTAAACAAGGTAACCTCTGCAAGCGTCTTTTTTACAAGATACAGATATGAAAACTTGCTGGATAAAATAGGGAACAGCGCAAGCGATGCGCATGGCGTTGACATGAACTACGGCAGCCAACTCACAAGCATACTACACCTCCGCAGTTTTGGCAGTTATTACACAACAGGCTCAAGGGATGGCGCTGATACAGATATTACTCTAAGAGATAATGTTGACACAGGTGTTGGCTTCTATTTTCATCCAGCAGTATATTTAGACTTAACAACTGATTATAACTTTTACTATACCTTTGATGAAACCTATCCTGCTGGCGAAAGATTGAGAACCTTATCACGGAGACACCTTTCTTCAACATCTTTATATTTTCACCCTGACCCAAGACTTGATGCAAGGCTTGGCTACTATTATGGAAAAACCCTATCAATAACAGATATTGATAACCACCAGACAACCTTTAATATACTTGGAAAACCGCTGACAGGGCTCAATCTGATGGGTAATGCCTCTTACCTTTATAATAAAAACGCCTCAGAAGCATATCATTCAAAGAGTAAGGCACAGAACTATGGCACAGGTTTTTCATATACCCTGCCTATCAGGAATATTACATTCAATACAGGGTATAGCTTTAATTATGGCATTATTAGCGTAGACCCGGGTGATGACGGGCATAATACAAGCCACTCGGCTGGCGCAGGAATTGCATATAATTTAAGTATAGCGCTCATTACAGCAGACTACCAGTTTTCATCAATCAGGGAGAGCAGGGCAGATATAGAGGACAGGGATGAGCATAGATACAAACTTGGATTAGCGAGCTATTATATAAGAGGCCTTGCTGCCATAGCGAACCTTGAATATGATAATCTTCGGCAAAGAAAAAATGATGAACCATGGACAAAAAATGATTTAATTATCTTTGGATCAAGGGTTGATTACAATATATGGAGGGGCCTCTTTTTTTCAGGCGGATATAGTTTTAATGAATATTCTAACCCTGCTTCTAATGACAGTGAATCCGTGTATGCTGAAGGAAGGATTGTATTTTTTCCAATAAGCAATCTGTTTGCAACAGTAAAGATAAGAGAGGAGTGGATATGGTATTCATTAGATCCTAATAAAAACACACTGTTAGGAGAGGCAAGGCTTGATTACAGGATAAGAAAGCTGCTGCTATCAGCTGAATATAGTTACTCTTTGGAAACACAAGGGGCAATGGAGACAACAAAAAATACGGTGTTTTTTAAGATAACAAGGGTCTTCTAACAACTTGACTTTGGGATGATATTTGATATACTTAAATATTCACCTTTTTTAATAAAAACAAGGAGATATAAAGTGAAAAAAGCCAAAAATTGTCTCTTCATATCTGCTATATTAATCCTTTTGTCAATCCCTATAACCATTTATTCTGCAGAGATTGTATGGCCGCCGCCGCCTGAAGACGCAAAGATAGCCTTTGTCCAGTCATTTTCAACACCCGAGGACTTAAAAATAAAAAAATCTGTCTTTAAAAAGATATGGGAATTCATTATTGGCGAGGATGTAGAAAACCGTGTTGTAAAACCTTATGGCGTGTTTTCAGCAGATGAAAAGATATATATAACAGACAGCAGCAGCCGCAGGATTCATATCTTTGATATAAATAAGAAGAAATACACCTTTATTGACAGCATAAGCAAGGATATGCCTTTTAAGTCGCCGATTGGCGTTGTTGTTGACAACAAGGAAAATATATATGTCTCAGATACTATTATTGGAAAGATATTTGTCTTTGATCAGAAAGGCAAAATACAAAAGGAGATTGGGGGAGAAGGCATCCTTACAAGACCTGTTGGCATTGCCATAAATCCTGTTAATAATTATTTATATGTGGTAGACACCGCTGCTAATAAGGCGAGGGTATTCTCTCTTGATGGGAAACCTATATTTGAATTCGGCCAGAGGGGCAAAAAGGATGGAGAGTTTAATTTCCCCACGAACATAGCAATAGATAAGGATGGGAATATATATATATGCGATACCCTAAATTTCAGAGTTCAGATATTTAGTAAAGATGGAAAGTTTATTGGTAAATTCGGCAAGGTCGGTAACAGGATAGGAGAATTCTCAAAACCAAAAGGCATCGCAGTAGACAGCGAAGGACATATATATGTTGCAGATGCCATGTATGATGTTGTGCAGATATTTAATCAAAAGGGCGAACTTCTGCTGGTATTTGGGGGGGGCGGCTCTGAGGATGGGAAGATGTGGCTTCCGGCAGGACTGTATATTGATAAAGAAGATAAAATATATTTGGCAGACTCATACAACAACAGGGTGCAGGTGTTTAAGTATTTGAAAGGGAAAGGGCAGTAGAAAGGTGGTCTTTGTTTTATGAAGTATGTAGCATCTTTTTTTTCAGTTGTCATTCTATTTCTAAACGCTGAAACTGTTTTTTCAGCCCGCGGCGACTTAGGTGATGAAAATATTAAATATACCAAGCACAATCTTTCATCCTTTTGGCCTGCAGATGCAGGCGCAGATATAAGGACTGTTAAATCTCCCACTCAGACAGAGGTCTGCGTTTTTTGCCATACTCCTCATGGCAGCACGCTTGAAGATCTGGGTGGCGGTGTTAAGGCGCCTCTCTGGAATAGAAAGCTGTCTACTGCAAGCTATTTTTTATATGATGAGGTCTGGTCTCCTACGCTTGAGGCATTCAGGGTAAATGTAAAACCGAGTGCGCCAACAGGATACTCAAAGCTGTGTTTATCCTGCCATGACGGCACACTTGCAATTGGCGATGTATATAATGCCCCTGGCTCTGGCGGATATTCATCAACAGGACAGAGCCCAATCCCCCTTACTGGCACTGACGCAGGCGGAACAATGCCTGCCGGCTCAGGCAGATACACAGGCGACACAAGGCTTATCGGCGCTAATCTTAGCAATGACCATCCAATATCCTTTGTATTTGACATGAACCTATATAATGCGGAT
>MHEL01000054.1:0-5330 GCA_001803815.1 Nitrospirae bacterium RBG_19FT_COMBO_42_15
AGGAGAATTAAATATTCCGGGAGACATATCCTCTGCAGCCTTTTTTCTTGCAGCTGCTTCAATAGTAGAAGGCTCTGATGTGGTTATCAAGGATATAGGCATTAACCCTACAAGGACAGGCATCCTTGATGTATTAAAGAACATGGGCGCAGATATTGAACTGTTTAATAAAAGGGATTTTGGTTTTGAACCTGTTGCAGATATCAGGGTGAGATATGCGCCTTTGAAAGGAACAATTATTTCAGGCGGACTCGTGCCGCGCACAATAGATGAATTTCCTATCCTATGTATTGCAGGCGCATTGGCAGAGGGCGAGACAATAATCCGCGATGCAAGAGAGCTTCGTCTTAAAGAGTCTGACAGGATTGCAGCAATGGCAGAAGGTTTAAGAAGAATGGGCGTTGAGATAGAGGAGTTTGAAGACGGTTTAAGGATTGTTGGCAGGGAAAGGCTGAATGGCGCAAGGTGCAGAAGCTATAGCGACCATAGGATTGCAATGGCATTTATTATTGCAGGGCTTAAGGCAGATGGAGAGACTGTAGTAGAGGATACAGAGTGGATAAGCACATCCTTTCCAGATTTTATGAATAAGCTGAATTCACTGAAAGGATAGCTCTTTGAGAGAGAAATTTATTATAGCAATAGACGGCCCGTCAGGCGCAGGCAAGAGCACTGCTTCTAAGCTTCTATCAAAGAGGCTTGGATATATATATGTAGATACAGGCGCCTTATATCGCGCTATTGCATGGAAGGTGAAAGAGAAGAATATAGATATCAAAAATGAAGCGATGCTGAATAATATGTGTGAAGCAACGGATATTAAAATTAAATTAGTTGATGGAGAACAAAAAGTATATGTAGATGGCGCAGATGTAAGCAATTTTATCAGAACGCCTGAGATAGGCATGATCTCTTCAAGTGTGTCCTCTGTTCCTTGTGTAAGAAAAAGGCTCTTGGAATTACAGAGATACTTTGGAAAGGATGGCGGCGCTGTAATTGAAGGCAGGGACATCGGCACTGTTGTATTTCCTGATGCAGAGGCCAAATTCTTTCTCAGCGCCTCAGTTGAAGAGAGGGGACGCAGGAGATATATTGAACTTAAAGGAAAAGGCCATGATGTAAACTTAGAGGATACAACAGAGGATATTAAGAAAAGGGATTATAATGATTCAAAAAGGAATATAGCGCCTCTCTGTGCTGCTGATGATGCTATTGTGATAGATTCCACAGGGCTTGACGCAGAGGGTGTGGTAAAAAAGATGCTGAATGAGATTGTAAAGAGGCAGGATGAATTGAAAGGGTTCAAAGATTCAAGTGATCAAGGGGTCAAGGCGGGATGTTCTATGCTTTTTTTCATCTGATATTTTTTATAATTGCAAAGCTCTTTTTCAGGATAAAGGTTGTAGGCCACAGCAATATACCGAAAAAGGGCGGGGTGATAATCGCATCAAATCATGTGAGCTATCTTGACCCGCCTTTTATAGGGTGTGTAATACGCAGAAAAGTAAATTCCATGGCGCGTGACGACCTTTTTCGTAATCCAGTCTTTGCATGGATAATAAGAAAATGGAAGGCATTCCCTGTTAAAAGGGGAAGCGGTGACAGAGGGGCACTAAAGGAGGCAGTAAAAAGATTAAAAAATGGCGAGCCAGTCCTCTTATTCCCAGAGGGCACAAGGAGCAGGGATGGAAGGCTTGGTAAGGGAATGCCTGGCGTAGGTTTGATTGTTGGTCTTGCAGGTGTTCCTGTTGTCCCTGCTTTTATCAAAGGCTTAGAAGAGGTGCTTCCAAGGAATTCAAAGATGATAAGATTTAAAAAGGTTACAATTGTCTTTGGAAAGCCGATTGATTTTACAGAGATGATAGAAAAGAGCAGGGGCGATAAAAAAATTTTTGATAATATCACCCATGAGATAATGAAGGGTATTTCTGAATTAAAAGAGACATGGAAATAATAATTGCAAAAAATGCAGGTTTTTGTTTTGGCGTAAAGAGGGCGATTAAACTTGCCTTTGATACAGCCAAGGATTACGGAAAGGATGTTTATACCCTTGGCCCTATTATCCATAACCCTCAGGTTGTAAAAAAGCTTGCAGAAGAGGGGGTTAATGCAGTAGAATCATCTAATGATGTTTCAAATGGTGTGGTTATACTGCGATCCCATGGCGTCACGCCCAATGTTATTGAAGATATCAATAAAAATGGAAACAGGATCATTGATGCAACCTGTCCGTTTGTAAAAAAGGCCCAGAGATACGCTACTCAGTTAAAGAATGAAGGTTATCAAATAGTCATTGTTGGCGATAAGAAACATCCTGAGGTTAAAAGCATCATTGGTTATGCTGGGGAGGGTGTTATTGTTACTGAAACCGGCGAAGGCATTGCTGAACTCCTGAAACATAAAAAGGCAGGCATTATCAGCCAGACAACCCAGTCAAGAGCAAATCTTTTAAAGGTAATAGACGAGTCTTTAAAGAGCGCAGAGGAGGTAAAGATATTGAATACAATATGCGATGCTACAAGCGTCAGGCAGGAGGAGGCGCAGGAGATAGCGAAAGAGGTTGATTTAATGCTTGTTGTCGGCGGCAGAAACAGCGCCAACACAACAAGGCTTGCTGCAATCTGCAGGGAGGAGATTGAAAAGGTTTATCATATTGAGGTATCTGATGAGATTGATGAGGGGTGGTTTAGAGGTGTAAACAGGGTAGGCATTACTGCAGGCGCATCAACACCTGAGTGGCTGATTGAAGATATTATACATAGATTAGAATCTATTAATGAAAAAATGGAAAAGAATACTATTAGGAGGTGCTGATAATAATGATGGATAAAGAGGGTAGCATGCATATACCAAAGAAGAGGTATATTGAGTTCAAGAATGAATTTGAAGATACTGACGAAGCAGGCGGGGATAACAGGCAGGGTAGCGAGCTGGGCAAACTTTATGATGAGTCCTTTACCAAAATAGAAGAGGGCACTATTGTAAAGGGAAGGGTAATGGCAGTGCATAATGACGGTGTAATGGTTGACATCGGCTTCAAGTCAGAGGGCATCGTTCCCATTCAGGAATTTACAGGGGATGACCTCTCTAAGATAAAGGTTGGCGACGAGATTAATGTCTATTTAGAAGAGCATGAGGACAGCGAGGGCAACCTTATACTTTCAAAGGAAAAGGCAGACAAGGTAAAGGTGTGGGATGATGTTGAGAAGGCGTATAGGAATAATGAAATAGTGAGAGGAAAGATAATCTCAAGAATAAAGGGCGGAATGACTGTAGATATCGGCGTGAAGGCATTTCTGCCCGGTTCGCAGATAGATCTGCGGCCTGTGAAGGATATGGATAGATTAATAGGACAGACATTTCAAATGCGGATTATTAAGATGAACAGCAAGAGGGGGAACATCGTCTTATCAAGAAGGGCTGTATTAGAAGAGAACAGAGACACAACCCGCAAGAGGCTTGTTGAAACACTTGATGAAGGCAGGGTTGTTGAGGGTATTGTCAAAAATATTACCGAGTATGGCGCCTTTGTTGATTTAGGCGGAATAGACGGACTGCTTCATATTACTGATATGTCATGGGGAAGGGTAAATCACCCTTCAGAGCTGTTTTCTGTCGGCAGCAAGATCAATGTGATTGTGCTGAAATATGATAAGGGAACGCAGAGGGTTTCACTTGGTTTAAAACAGATGGCTGAAGATCCGTGGAAAGTAGCTGATAAGAAGTATACCCCCGGCACAAAAGTTAAGGGCAAGGTAGTGAGTCTGACAGATTACGGCGCCTTTATTGAGCTTGAACATGGTATTGAGGGATTGATTCATGTTTCAGAGATGTCATGGACGCATGATGTTAAGCATCCTTCAAAGGTTGTTTCAATGGGAGATATGGTTGAGGCTGTTGTTCTGTCTATAGATAAGGAGAACAGAAGGATATCCCTCGGCATGAAGCAGATCATACCGAATCCGTGGGATATAGTTAAGGATAAATATCCTGTTGGCACTAAGATAGAGGGCAAGATAAAGAATCTTACTGAATTTGGCGCCTTCATAGGGCTTGAGGAGGGTATTGACGGCCTGATTCATGTTTCTGACCTTTCATGGACTAAGCATATAAAACACCCGTCTGAGGTGCTTAAAAAGGGCCAAAAAGTAGATACAGTTGTATTAAAGATTGATAGCGAGAAAGAACGTATCTCGCTTGGCATAAAGCAGCTTATGCCTGATCCATGGGAAAAGGAGATTCCAGAAAAATACAATGTTGGAACTGTAGTAAAAGGGAAAATTGTCAAGGTAACAGACTTTGGGGTTTTTGTTGAATTGGAGGACGGCATTGATGCGCTTATGCATACATCTGAGTCAGATATTGAGCCTTCTGTAAAGGTTGAAACAGCATTTTCTGTCGGCACTGAGATAACAGCAAAGGTTGCGAAGATTGATAAGAATGAAAGAAAGATCGGCCTGAGCATTAAGATGTATAAAAAAGACATGGAAAAGACAGAGGTTGACGAGTATCTGAAATCGCAGGGAGACATTGACCAGAGTCTTGGCGCTGTAGCAAGAAAGGTTTTGAATAAAGAGGGGGAAGGGCAGCAGGAGGATTAGAAAATGAAAAGAAAGCCTTTAATTATTGGAATTATTATATTTGCATCCCTTATTGTAGTTGTGTTTCTGATATCCTTTGGAACTACAATGCTCATGGGCGGTAAGATGGGCATTGGCGGCGAGAAGATTGCAATAATAAACATAAAGGGTGTTATCGTGGATTCAAAAAGCACTGTCAGGGAAATCAGAAAATATGCAGATAATCCCTCTGTAAAGGCAGTCATTGTCAGGATAGACAGTCCCGGCGGCGGTGTAGTTGCATCACAGGAGATATATGAGGAGCTTAGATGGTTAAAGGAGAAAAAGCAGAAAAAGGTTGTGGCTTCAATGGGGACTGTTGCTGCATCCGGCGGGTACTATGTTGCCTGTGCATCCGACTTGATTGTTGCAAATCCAGGCACATTAACAGGCAGCATCGGAGTTATAATGGAATTTGCAAACTTAGAAGGGCTCTTTAAGAAGATAGGCGTTGAAGGCGTAGTAATAAAAAGCGGGAAGCACAAGGATATCGGCTCCCCCTTCAGGAGCCTTACAAAGGATGAGAAAGATATTCTTCAGGCAATAATTGATGATGTATATGCGCAGTTTATCAGCGCTGTGGTAGATGGAAGAAAAATGAAGCCCGAGGCAGTTAAGGAATTAGCTGACGGAAGGATATTTACAGGCAGGCAGGCAAAGGAATTAAAATTAGTTGATGAACTTGGGACAATGCAGGATGCAATTAACATA
>MHEL01000054.1:5356-6420 GCA_001803815.1 Nitrospirae bacterium RBG_19FT_COMBO_42_15
CGAGCCAGGGATAATTGAAAAGAGAATGGATTTCTCCATTTTAGAGTTATTAAAAGAGGAATTCTGGGGAGATATAGGAGAGAGATTAAGGAAGGGGAGTTATATTAATCTGCAATACCGCTATCTACTTTAACGGCTTCGTAAAAAGTCCATCTGCTGCGTTGTCGCTTCGGCCTCGCATCCTCACATACTAAGTAGTATGCTGCGGTGCGAGTCCTTGTTCCGCCTTGCATCTGGAGCTTTTTACTTTGCCGTTAGTTTGAAGAGATTATTAACCTTTTTTAGCCTGAGGAGGTAAGATTGTATGACAAAGGCAGAATTAATAGAGAGGGTCTCGGAAAAGATTCAGGGGTTAACAAAGAGGCAGACAGAGGTTATAGTAAACAGTGTGTTTAACAGCATCAAGGAATCCCTTGCAAAGGGCAACAAGATAGAGATAAGGGGATTTGGGAGTTTTAGGATAAGGCAGAGGAGACAGAGAGACGGCAGAAATCCTAAAACCGGCGTTTCTGTCAGCGTGCCTGCAAAGAGGGTTCCGTTCTTTAAGGCAGGCAAGGAGCTTAAGGAGATGGTGGATAAGAAGTTGTAATTGTTGGTAAAGTAAATTCTTTTGGTTTTCCCTTGACAGAAACTCTTTATCAATTATATTATATTAAGTATGGTAACAGGGAGTGAAAAGCTTGTAATATCTTTTGTCCTTGCGGTAGTATTAATCTTAAACATCTCAATTCCTGTTATTTATGCTATTGAGAGGGCAGAAGATAAAACAGAACCAATGCCGTATTGCAGTTTTTTCTGCAATCTTAGCCCTTCTATGGCTAAAGATAGCGAGAAAGTTTCATGCCCCCATCATTTGATGGAGATAAAGAAAAAGAGGCTTACAGACCACTTTCAGTGCAGTATTGGGCCTGCAAATTGTCATGATAATGCCCATGTAGCTAATACCTCAACAGCAGGTGAACCATGTTTATTGAGCGAACATTCTATAAATCATGATATAGCTGTTACATTCCTTGATTTTAGCTATTCAACAATTTCTTCACAAATATTTGCTTCATTCCTTG